>CBETOJ010000001.1:0-23020 GCA_965537725.1 uncultured Campylobacterales bacterium
GTAAATATAGATGAGTTATAAACTTAAATTTACTAAGCTTTCATTCAAAGAATGGAATAAACTCAATAGCACAATAAAAGAACAGTTTAAAAAGAAACTTACACAAAGACTTGAAAATCCTAAAGTACTAAAAGATAAATTAAGTGGTTATGATAATGTATATAAGATAAAACTACGAAGTGTAGGGTATAGATTAATTTATGAAGTAAAAGACGATGAAATTGTAGTGGTTGTCTTAGCTGTTGGAAAAAGAGAAAATGATCAAGTTTATAAAAACTTTAAAAAGAAATGATACTTTTATAATATATGATCAATAACAACCAAAACAAAAAACAATATCCCCAAATACCCATTCACAGTAAAAAAAGCCTTATCTATCTTCGTAAAATCTTTATTGACTAAATAATGTTCAAATGAAAGCATAATAGCACTGGCTAATACAGCAAGATAAGAGTAGATCCCAAGATCAGCTAAGATCACAAATAAAAACCAAAAAGTTACAGTTAGAAGATGTAGTATCTTAGAAAAGAACATTGTCTTCTCTACTCCAAATTTTGATGGGACTGAGTGAAGTCCAAGTTTTTTATCCACTTCTATATCTTGTAAAGAGTATAAAAGATCAAATCCAGCTACCCAACACATTACCCCAAGAGCTAAGAGTACTGACCAAAAAGTGATCGTCTCACTCACCGCTACTACACCAGCAATTGGAGCAAGTCCTAAAGAAATACCAAGAATGATATGAGCTAAGGCAGAGAATCTTTTAAAATATGAATAGCTTCCAATTACTATTAAAATAGGAATAGAAAGTTTAAAAGCTAGATCATTGACAAAAAAAGCTACGATGATAAACCCTAAAGCGTTTAAAAATGTAAAAAGAAATATTTGCGTAGGACCCAGTCTTCCATCTACATTTGGACGATTTGCAGTTCTTGGATTAAGTGCATCGATATCGCGATCAAGGTATCTATTAAATCCCATTGCAAAGTTTCTTGCAGTTACTGCTGCTAAGATACCCATTACAAGCAGGTACCATCCAAACCATCCATTTGCAGCTACTACCATAGCGATAAAAATAAAAGGGAGTGAAAATATTGAGTGTTTGAACATTACAAGTTCATTAAAAGCATTTAAGGTTTTTAGTATTTTTTCCATAAGGGGGATTTTACTATAATTGTACTTATGTATAAAGAAATAGCAATAATAGCACCAACAGCATCTGGAAAAACTGCCCTTTCAATTGAAGTCGCACATAAAACGAATTCTATTATTCTCTCACTTGATTCACTCTCTGTATACAAAGAGATTGATATTGCTTCAGCAAAACCAACGTTAGAAGAGAGAGATGGGATAGTCCATTATGGTATTAATGAGATATATCCAAATGAAAAGTTTGATGTGATGGAGTTTATTGATTGTTATTATAGAGCAAAAGAGTATGCTAAAGATAATGGAAAAAATCTTATTATTGTAGGTGGAACAGGGTTTTATCTACGAGCTATGGTTAGTGGAATATCTCTATTTCCTACGATTTCAGATAAAACAAATGAAAAGGTTGAGGAGAGTTTAGGTGATCTTGAACACTCTTATGTTTTTTTAGAAAAACTTGATCCTGCTCATATGGAAAAGGTTGAGAGAAATGATAGATATCGTATACAAAAAGCTTTAGAGATATATTTTGAGACCAATTTAATACCTAGTGAATATTTTATACAAAATAAACCAGAACCAATTATTAAAGATCTTTCTATATTTCAAATTGAAACAGATGTCCAGAAGCTTCGTGACAGAATTGCACTGAGAACGAAGAAGATGTTACAAAATGGAATAATAGATGAGGTGAAATATCTTGAAAAGAGGTATGGAAGATCACCAAATTGTATGAAAAGTATAGGTATCAAAGAAGTTTTGGAATATTTTGATGGAAACTATGATTTAAAAGAGTTAGAATATTGGATTATGACCCATACTGCTCAATTGGCAAAACGTCAACGAACCTTTAATAGAAGCCAGTTTCAAGGACAAATTAAAGGAGAGCTTGGGGAGCTTCAAAAAAAGATTTTAGAACTTTTTTAGTGTTTCATTTCGTTACATTAACCCACAAAATATAGTCAATAGTATTGGTATTCGTAAGTTTAGATTTAATTATAATTAGCTATTATTTTCTAATTACACTCAGCTTAAATCTAGGGATCGGCTGATTATCTAAGGGGAAATAATGGAACATTCTAACTTTGCACACCCATATTTTGGTGCGTTTGTTATGTTTGTACTGACATTTGGGGCATTCATTGCTACCACAGTCTTATCAAGATTTGTAAGTAGATTACTTGCAAGAAGAAATACAGAAAAACTCAAAACTACACTATACGAGTGTGGTCCTGAGGTAACTAAACAGCCTAATACTATTTCGGCACAGTTTTACCTTATGGCATTGCTTTTCATTCTTTTTGATGTAGAGATCATTTTTATGTTTCCATGGGCAGTAGACTTTCAAGTGCTTGGCTGGTTTGGTTTTGTAGAGATGCTATTATTTATATTATTATTAGCGATCGGATTTATCTACGCATGGAAAAAAGGAGCATTAGAATGGCACAGCATAAAGTAAACTATTTTAGAGAAGGTGGTGAGGCTGTAAAGCTTACCACTGTTGATAAGATAGTAAATTTTGGACGAAGTAACTCTTTATGGCCAATGACTTATGGTCTTGCATGTTGTGCGATTGAGATGATGGCAAGTGGAGGTTCTAGATTTGACTTCGATAGATTTGGTACGATCTTTAGAGCAAGTCCTAGACAATCAGATGTTATCGTAGTTGCAGGAACTTTAACAAAAAAACACGCAGAGTTTATGAGGAGACTTTACGATCAAATGCCTGATCCAAAATGGGTTATCTCAATGGGATCATGTGCAAATACTGGTGGTATGTTTAATACCTATGCAACAGTTCAAGGAGTAGATAGAGTAATCCCTGTGGATATCTATCTTCCAGGTTGTGCCCCACGACCTGAAACACTTCAATTTGCATTAATGATGCTACAAAAGAAAATTCGAAGAGAGCCTGCAAATATGGCTCAAAGAGCAAAAAGGTTGATATAGATGAGAGCATATACACCAAAAGATGATGTACAAAGAAAATCATATTATAGTGATAGATTTTTTGTAACACCTACACTAAAAAAAGATTCAGTATATACAGATGGTACTTTTAGTTCAGATCTTCATAGTGTAAAAGCTATTGCTGAAGTAAAAGAAGCTTATATCCAAGCTGATCATTTGGTACTTGTGGTAAATCCACAGGATAATGTACAAGTGATCAAACATCTAAAAGAGATTAGAGCTTATGACTTTTTAATGGAATTAACAGCAGTTGATTATGTTGCAAAAAGAGATGGATTTGAGATTGTTTATGAGATGCTTTCAACTACTAAACATAAAAGAATAAGAGTAAAAGCATTTATCAATAATGGTGATGCAATCAACTCAGTTGAGCCATTATTTAAAATGGCAAATTTTGCTGAGCGAGAGATGTTTGATATGTATGGAATTTATGTAAATAACCACTCACGACTTACAAGAATTCTTATGCCAGATGATTGGGTTGGACATCCACTTCTTAAAACATACCCATTACAAGGTGATGAAGCAGCATCTTGGTATGAGGTTGATAAAATCTTTGGAAAAGAAGCTAGAGATGTTATAGGACCAGAACTTAGAGATGCAGCATGTGTTGATAGATATGATACTGAACGATTTGCAAGACTTGGTCACGAAGTTCCATTTGGAACACCAATTAGTGAAGGGAATGAACCTGATACTCCTATCCAATACCAAGAAGATGGTGGTGTAAAACTCTTTGGCGCAACTTTAGTTACACCATTTGATAAAAAAGAAAAAAAACAATTGAAAGAGAGAAAGTAGATGCAAATTACTAATAGATTAAAACCTTTCTTTGAAAATATTACATTTGAGCGTGAAGATAACACAATGGTTGTTAACTTTGGTCCTCAGCATCCATCAGCGCATGGTCAATTAAGACTTATGCTTGAACTTCAAGGGGAAGAGGTAATAAAAGCTCATCCAGATGTGGGATATCTTCATAGAGGTATTGAAAAAATGGGTGAGAATATGATCTATAATGAGTTCTTACCAACAACAGATAGAATGGATTATATCGCTTCAACATCAAATAACTATGGATATGCATTAGCAGTTGAAAAGCTTATTGGAGTTGAGGCTCCAAGACGAGCTGAAGTGATTAGAACAATGTTACTTGAACTTAATAGAATTATCTCTCACTTATTCTGGCTTGCAACTCACGCACTTGATGTTGGTGCTATGTCAGTATTCCTTTATTGTTTCCGTGAGAGAGAGTTTGCAATGGACTTAATGGAAGATTATTGTGGAGCAAGACTTACACACTCAGCTGTTAGAATCGGAGGAGTTCCTTTAGATCTTCCAAAAAACTGGACAGCAGATCTTGAAAAATTCTTACAAATTTTAGAGGGACAAATCGAAATCTATGAGGGTCTTTTAACAGAAAATAGAATCTGGAAAATGAGACTTGAAGATGTAGGTGTATTAACGCCAAAGATGGCAAAAGAATGGGCATGTTCTGGTCCAACACTTCGAGGGAGTGGAGTAAAATGGGATTTACGAAAAGAGATGCCATATGGTCTTTATCCTGAGCTTGATTTTGACATCCCTATTTCTGATAAATGTGATTCTTATGGAAGATATAAGTGTTATATGGCAGAGATGTATGAGTCTATTAAAATCTTAAGACAACTTGTTCCTATGTATGAAGAGTCTGATACACAACTTATGGCTCACTCTCCAGAGTATATCTCATCTTCAAAAGAGGATATGATGACTCAAAACTACTCATTGATGCAACACTTTGTATTAGTAACACAAGGGATGAGACCACCAGTTGGTGAAGTTTACGTTGCTACTGAGTCTCCAAAAGGGGAGCTTGGATTCTATATCGTAAGTGATGGATCACCTTATCCATACAAGTTAAAGTGTCGAGCGCCTAGTTTTTGGCATACAGGATTATTACAAGATATGCTACCAGGTCACCAGTTAGCCGATGTTGTTACAATTATTGGTAACCTTAATATTGTATTTGGGGAGATTGATAGGTAATGAAAAGATATGATTTAAGAGGGCATAAAGAAAACTTTATCCCAAGAATGGTTGAACTAATGAATAGTGAAATTTCTGAAGGGGAAAATGGTATTTTTCTTTTTGAGATCGGTGACTTTTCTTCAGTTCAAGTAGCAGCTGATATGGTAAAAGAGAATAACTGGAGATTAATGAACTCTTTAAAATTCAATGAGGTTGACTGGACAGTAGTTATTAAAAAAGAGCAACCACTGGTTGATGAACTTCCTGTAAGTGAAGAGGAAGAAGCTACAGAGTAGTACTCTTTAGTGGAAGGATTTGTTTTGAGTAAAGTGTATTATTCTAATTGGCAAGGAGAGATTGTTGATAATAGAGGTGTGTCTGCTGAAGAGTGGGCGGATGTATCTGCAAAACTCCCTGTAAATTATACAAGTAGTGAGACAACAAAAGCATTTGTAGGATGGGATGGATTTGCCCTTTTTGAGCAAGGTGTTGATGTTGTAAAGCTAGCGATGAATTATGCAAGACAGTATCAAGAGTACAGTGAGGCATGTGGTAGATGTACTCCTGGACGATGGGGTGGACAGATCCTTTTTGATATGCTTGATAAAATTGCTAGAGGTGAGGGTGAGCGAAGTGATCTAGAACATATTAAAGAGATAAGTTCTACGATGACTGCTACAAGTAAATGCGAGATAGGAAAAACTGTACCAGTCCCTATTTTAGCTATGATTGAAGCATTTGAAGATCAATTTATCTCTTTAATCGAAAATAAAAGCAAGTCTCCTTGGTATGAAACAAATGATGAAAAATATATCGCCAATGTAACTGCACCATGTACAGATATGTGTCCTGCACACGTTGATATCCCAGGATATATTGAAGGGGTAAGGGAGCTTGATTTTGAAAACTCTTTAAAAGCAACAAGACAAACTATGCCTTTATCACATACATGTGGTAGAGTGTGTCCTCATCCATGTGAAAATGCATGTAGAAGAGGAAATCTAGATGAGCCTATCTCTATTATGGAGCTTAAAAGAATAGGGGCTGATTATGAAACTGATCATGAGTTAGAATGGTTTCATCCAGTAAAGCCTAAAAAGCCTAGAAATGATGGAAAAAAAGTTGCCATTATTGGAGCGGGACCTGCTGGACTTACAGCTGCATATTATCTAGGAGTTGAAGGGATCGAAGTAACAATCTTTGAAGAGCTTCCTGTTCTTGGTGGAGAGGTTGCAGTTGGAGTTCCTCAATATAGAATGCCTGTAGAAAAATATAATATAGATATTCAGTTAGTTGAAGACTTGCCGTCTGTAGAGATTATTCGAAATCATAGAGTAGATGCAAATAGATTAAAAGAGATCCATGAAGAGTTTGATGCAACATTACTAGCTTTTGGAGCAAGACTTTCTAAAAAAATTAGATGTGAAAATGAAGATCCAAGTTATGAAGGGTACTGGGGAGCAATTGAGATGCTTGATAAAGTAAACCTTTGGAATAAATATGGGATCGGTGAGTCTGCATCGGTTGAGCTTAAAGATAAAACAGTTGTATGTGTCGGTGGTGGATTTACCTCTATGGATGTTGTAAGATGTTCAATTAGAGAGGGTGCAAAAAGAGTAGTGATGCTCTATCGTCGTGATGAAAAAACGATCATTAGAAATACAACTTTAGAAGAATACACAGAAGCTGTTGAGGAGGGAGTAGAGTTTATTTTCTATTCTGCAATTGATACTATTATTGATGATAATGGAAAGATCACGGCAGTTATTGTAGATAAGTATGAACAAGTTCCAGATCCAAATGGTGGAAGACCACAGCTTGTAAAGATTGAAGGTGCTTCTGAGAAAATTGAATGTGACTATGTAGTTCCAGCAGTATCTCAAGCATTAGATCTTCAAATTATCCCCGAAGAGTGGAATATAGAGATGACATCATGGTCTTCTATCCAAACAAATGGGAAAGATTATATGACAAATAAACCTGGTCTTTTTGCAGCAGGAGACTGTGAATATGGTCCAATGACTATTGTAAATGCAGTTGGTCAAGCAAAAAGGGCAGCTTCAGTTATCTCAAGATATATCTATAATGGTGAGTGTTCACTTTTAGATAATGAGATCATGGAAGATCACATGAATAGAATGAAAGTGTATAACAAAGCTGAAAAGATCACTGGATGGATGCCTGGGCTTCCACGAGAAGAGAGTGAAAAGCTTGCAACTGAAATTCGAAAAGATAATAATAAAGAGGTAAACCTTGGATTTACAGCCGAAGAAGCACAAGCTGAAGCTGAGAGATGTATGAGATGTTATTACCTAGGGATGGTGGCAGTATGAGCGAACGAGTACAACATAGAGGAAAAGTAGTAACAATCAGCATTGATGGTGTAGAGTGTACAGGAGTATATGGAGAGACAATTTTAGAAATTGCACGAGCAAATGATATCTATATCCCAACTATGTGTTATCTTACAAAAGTATCTCCAATTACTGCATGTAGAATGTGTGTAGTTGAAGTTGAAGGTGTAGATGGACATGTGCTTTCTTGTCAAGAAAAAGCAGTAGATGGTGCTAATATTACTACAAATAATCCTGAACTTTTTAAACATAGACAAAACATTATGAAGATGTATGATGTAAATCATCCATTACAATGTGGAGTTTGTGATAAAAGTGGGGAATGTGATCTTCAAAATAAAACCTTAGAGTTCGCAGTAGACTCTCAAGAGTTTGCAGTAAAAGAACCTGCAAGAAAAAAGAAAAAATGGGGAATCTTAGGATACGATCCATCTTTATGTATCATGTGTGAAAAATGTGTACATACTTGTAATGAAGTAATTGGAAGCGCTGCACTATATGTAAAACCAGGTGGATATAAGTCTATTATAGATATGAAATTTTCACGTTGTGAACAGTGTGGAGATTGTATCTCTGTATGTCCTGTTGGAGCATTGATCTCAAATGAATATAAATATACTTCAAATTCATGGGAGTCTGGAAAAGTTCCAGCGACCTGTGCTCATTGTAGTAGTGGATGTGCATTGTATTATGAAGTAAAGCATGCTGGAGTTTCTAATACATATGAGAAAAAGATCACTAGAGTAACAAACGATTTTGAATTTAGTGAGATATGTGGAGCTGGAAGATTTGGTTTCCATTTTGAAAATCAAGGGATGGGAAAAGATCCACAGAAACTTGCATCTGCAGTTGAAGCTATAAAAAAGAGTGATGCTATTCGATTTAATTCTTTTATTACAAATGAAGAAGCGATGATCTTACAAAAGCTAAAAGAGCAAACTGGAATAAAACTTGTAAATCCAGATGCTATGAATTTCAAAAATTTTATACAAAGTTATGAGAGTATTACTGCAAAAGCTTTATATGATGGAACCAATGAGATTATCAGAAAAAGTGATGCTATTATTATGATTGGAACTAGAATCAGTAGAGATAATCCTGTCGTAAAATACTCAGCAAATATTGCAACAAAAAAACAAAGAGCAGATTTTATTTATATGCATCCAATTGATGATATTGCCTTACAAAATAAATACAACCAATTTGTAAAATATGAAGTGGGAAGTGAAGAGGGTGTAATGGCAATGCTTGCTAGCTATCTTATTAAAGAGATACCAAGTGAATTAAAAGAGTATTTTAATGATCTTGATATTGGATATTTAAGTGGTGAGTGTAGTGTTGGTGAGGAAGAGTTTGAACTTATTAGCAAAAAACTCATAAGAAGAAAAAATAAAACCCTTGTACTTGGTGAAGATCTTTTAGCACACCCAAGAGCTTCTCAAATTGCAAAATTAGCTGGAGCTATTAATAGATATACAGACTTTAAAGTAGTTATTATCCCATCTCAAACAAATACTTTAGGGGTGAGCTTAATCTGTGATCTTGATAGTGAGATTGGCTCTAAAGTAGTTGGATATAATGAAGAGGGTGATTTTATTATTAGTAGTAGCGGTGTTGGGGATATTGAAGTACCAGCTTTAAATCAACAAGAGGGAACATTTGTAAATATTGATAAAAAAGTAGTCAATACAAATGTTGCTTTGAGTTTTGATGGATATTGTTTGAATGATATCGCTAATGAGATTTTAAAAGAGAAAAAACATAATACTATTGAATATACTTCAATATTACCTAAAAATAAAGGTTTTATCTCTATGGAATTTGATTCTTTACAAAATGGATATGATAAAAGAGGAAATGATAAAAGAGGGTACTATCTGAATCTAGACGCAATAGAAAAAGCAGATGAAAACATCTCTTTAGAAGAAATCTCAGATATTGAAACTTATAATGGAACAATAGTTTATAGATGTGAGCCATTACATCAATTTAATAAAAATACAGGAAAGTCTTTACTTCTTCAAACAAACAAGCAACTTCGAGGAAGTGCAGCCTTTGCTACAGCGGCAAAGATAAAAGACGGAGATGAAGTTAACATAAGCTATTATAATCAAATTACAAAAAAAGTATTTAAAATTGATAAAAATATAAAAGGTACCGTAGCCTTATATCCTACGTTTGATAACAATTTTCACAATGATCTAATTGAAGATGGTTATAGATATAAAAAGGTACAAATCCAAAAGGTTGAAGCATAATGGGGAATATGATCAATATAACGATTAATGGGAAAGAGTGTCAAGCAAATGAGGGTGAATTTATTCTCAATGTTGCAAGAGCAAATGGTATCTTTATACCAGCAGTTTGTTATCAAACAAAGTGTACACCAACACTAGCGTGTCGACTCTGTTTAGTAGAAGCTGATGGAAAACAAGTATATGCTTGTAATGCCAAATCAAAAGATGGAATGGTAATACAAGTAGATACTGAAAACATTGAAAAAGAGAGACGAGCCATTATGGAAGTTTACGATGTAAACCATCCATTACAATGTGGTGTTTGTGATCAAAGTGGAGAGTGTGAACTTCAAAACTATTCATTGTACATGAAAGTTGATTCTCAAAGTTATGCAGTAAAAGATGTAAATAGACCAGCATCAAACTGGGGAGTAATGAAATATGACCCAGGTCTTTGTATCGTATGTGAGAAGTGTGTAACAATCTGTAAAGATATGATAGGATCAAACGCACTTGGTACTGTAAAAAGAGGAGCAGATGCATTAGATAAAGCGTATAAAGAGTGTATGCCAAAAGATGCATATGCAATGTGGAATAAGCTGAATAAAAACCTTATTGGATTTACAGAAGATAAATGTATCGATTGTGGTGAGTGTATTGCAGTTTGCCCAGTTGGAGCACTTGTAAGTTCTGATTTCCAATATATTTCAAATGCATGGGAGCTTACAAAAGTACCAGCTTCAAATCCATACAGTTCAGATTGTTCATTGATGTACTATGAAGTAAAACATGACACAATTGCTAATAATACTGAAAAAAGAATATATAGAGTAACAAATGATGCTCATTATGTAAGTTTAAGTGGAGCTGCACGATTTGGATTTGATGTTATTAATAAAGCTTCAAAAGACGAAGTAGAATTTAAAAAAGCAGTAGATGCTGTAAAAAGTGCTGATTCAATTCTTTTTAACTCATTTATCACAAATGAAGAGGTAAAAATATTACAACTTCTAAAAGAGAAAACAGGTGTAAAACTTGTGAATATGGATGCTTTTAAATTTAAAGAGTTTATGAATACTTTTGGAGAAACTGCAGGAACGAGTTTTTATAATGGGACTTTAGAAGATATTCATAACAGTAACTTTATTATCTCAGTTGGATCATTCTTAAAATCTGATGCACCAAGTGTAAAATATGCATTTAATAATGCAATAGGGATGAATAAAGGTGCAGGAATCTATTTTCATCCAATGGGAGATAAGCATATTGAAGGTCTAGGAAAAAAAGGGAAAACAATTGAAACAATTGTTTCAAATCCAATGAGTGAAGAAGCTATCCTTTATTTTATCCTTGATCAATTTGGTGAAAACTTACCTGAAAATATTAAAAGATTTTTAGACTCACAAAGAGAGACAAGAACAAAAACAGTAACAGAAACTATCAAAGAAGAAGTTGAAGAAACTGTTGTTGATCCTGAGACTGGTGAAGAGACAGTGAAGAAAAAGATGGTACCTAAAAAAGTGCAAACAGAAGTAGAGTATACTTATACAAAACTTTTAGATGTGATAGGAACTGATGAATCATTTTTAGAAACCTTAGAAGCAATGCTTGCAAAAAAAGATACATATAGCTTAATTATTGGTGAAGATTGTATCAACCATCCAAATAGTTCTAATATTGCTAAACTAGTAGCATCTGTACAAAAATACACAAACTTTAAAGTACTCATTATCCCTTCTCAAACAAATACTCTAGGAGTAAGTTTACTTTGTGATCTTGATGTATTATCTACAGGAAAAACTGTTGGATACAATATGGTAGCAGATTATCAACTGAGTGCCCTAGGTGATGGTGATCTTGATATGCCAGTTCTTGCCCAACAAGAAGGAACATTTGTAAATATCAATAAAACAGTAGTTCCAACAAATGCTGCTGTAGCATATGATGGGTATTGTTTAAATGATATCGCTAATGAGATACTGACAAGTAAAAAAGAACACACTATAGAGTATACTAGTGAATTGTTTCATAATGTAGCATTTGATGATCTTGAAAACCACTACTCAAATGATAGAGTAGAACATAGAGGATATAACATTGAAAACACTACTATTAATGAGAATATTGGTAATATTTCAAATGAGTTAAAAACACTTTCAAAACAGGAAAGTGAGTATTTTATCTACAGTGGAAATCCAATTAATCAGTTCAATGAGTTTACAGCACGTGCAAATCAACTAAAAAATGATATAGTTGCTCTATATGTTTCAAAAGAACTCGCAGACAAGTTAGAAACAAGTGAAAATGAATATGCAGAGATTTCAGCAAATGGGATAAGTATTACCTTACCTATTATGATCGATAGTGATCTTACTGGTGAGATACCGTATGTTGCAACGTTTGATAAAACTTGTGAGACTAGAAACTTATTTGACAATAGTAGATTTACTACAGCAAATATTAAGAAGGTGTAAAAGATGGATAATGATATTTTAATGACGCTCGTAAAAGTAGTTGTTATATTAGCAGTATTCTCTGCATTAGCAGGGTTTACAACCTATATTGAAAGAAAGGTACTTGCATTTATGCAAAGACGACCAGGACCAATGCATGTTGGGCCTTATGGACTTCTTCAAATCTTAGCAGATGGTGCAAAACTATTTACAAAAGAGGATTTTATTCCTCAACATGCAAATAGATTGATCTTTATGATCGCTCCAATTATTACAGCTGCAACCGCATTTATTGCAATGACAGCTGTTCCTTTTGTTCCTGGAGTAATTGTATCAGATGTAAATGTTGGAGTACTTTTTGTACTTGGTGTGATGGCTACAGGATTATATGGTCCACTTCTTGGAGGTATGTCTCAAGCAAATAAGTGGGGACTTCTTGGAGGAGCTAGAACAGCGATCCAACTTTTATCTTATGAAGTTGTAACGGGGCTTTCATTATTAGCACCGCTTATGCTAGTTGGTTCATTATCTTTAATTGATATTAATAACTATCAAGCAGGTGGAATTACTGATTGGATGATTTGGTCTCAACCAGTTGCATTTTTCCTATTTTTAATTGCTGGATACGCTGAGACTAATAGAACACCATTTGATCTTCTTGAGCATGAAGCAGAGGTTGTTGCAGGATATGCTACAGAGTATTCAGGAATGAGATGGGGTATGTTCTTTATTGGAGAATATGCAAACTTATTTACAGTTTCATTTTTAACTGCACTTGTTTTCTTAGGTGGATTTAACGATCTATGGTTTATCCCTGGAGCAATTGCGATTTTATTAAAAGTAATGTTCTTGATTTTCCTTTTCCTTTGGACAAGAGCATCTTGGCCACATGTTAGACCAGATCAACTTATGTGGTTATGTTGGAAAATATTAATGCCATTAGCACTATTCAATATTTTAGTGACAGCAGTAGTGGTAATATAGGGGTTCAGTGATGAGTTTTAAAGATTTAAAAGAAAGAAACGTGGGATCACAAGAATATATCATGATGGATATTGAAGAGTATCCAAAAAGTGGTTGGGATCAGTTCAAGCAGATCTTAAGTAGAGGATTAAAAGTAGAACTTTTTAAAGGTCTAGGGATTACTTTTAAGATTATGAAGGGTGTATTAGTAAATAATGAATCACATAATACGCAATACCCTCTTGAAAAGCTTCCAATCTCTCCAAGATATAGAGCAGTTCATAAACTTCTTGGACTGTTAGAGAGTGGAAATAATAGATGTATCGGATGTGGACTTTGTGAAAAGATCTGTATCTCAAAATGTATTCGAATGGATACAAAGATCGATGAGCATTCAAGAAAAGAGGTTATGGAGTATACTATTAACCTTGGACGATGTATCTTTTGTGGATATTGTGCAGAAGTTTGTCCAGAGCTTGCAATTGTACATGGTGGAAGATATGAAAATGCAAGTGAGCAAAGAGAACACTTTGTATTAAAAGATGATCTTTTAACACCATTTGATCAATTAGCAGCACAAGTTGAATATGATGGATTTGGAGCAATAAGCCCAGATGCTGATAAAAAAATCAAAAAAACGCCATTGGCATATTAAGGAGAGGGGATGTTTGAAGTCGTAGCTTTTTATCTATTTGCATTTTTAACAATTGCAATGTTTACTGTTACCGTCATGACTAAAAATGCTCTTTACGCATTAAGCTCATTGGCAGCGGGAATGATCTTTATCTCTGCTTTTTTCTTTTTATTAGGAGCAGAGTTTTTAGGTGCTGTACAGATCGTAGTATATACAGGTGCAGTAATGGTACTATACGCATTTGGTATGATGTTCTTTGATTCAATTAATGATATCAAAGAATCGGTTGCTAATCCAAAGTTAACTTTTTTACTTTCAGGGATCATAGCACTTTTAGTTGTTGCAATCTTTACGGCACCAATTATTGGAGCAAATGTAACAGCACATTACCCAATTGGTATCTCAGGTGACTATCCAGGGGTAGTAGTAGGAAATACTCAAGATGTTGGGTTAGTATTATTTACAAAATATCTTGTACCATTTGAAGTTGCAGCAGTTATGCTTTTAGTTGCAATGATCGGTGGAATTATTTTAGCTGGAAAGAAAATGGATGTATCTATTACTGAGATGGCTGAGCATGAGATTGATCACCACAGAACAGATAGTGAGATAGAAAAGGATCTTAAATGAGTATAACATTAAATGATTATCTAATCCTAAGTACAATCATCTTTATGATCGGTATGTATGGAGCACTTAGAAGAAAAAACTTACTTATGCTATTTTTCTCAACAGAAATTATGCTTAATGCAGTAAATATTGGTATGGCAGCAATTTCAAAATTTCACGGTGATCTTACTGGACAAATGTTTGCATTCTTTGTAATTGCAATCGCTGCTAGTGAAGTTGCTATTGGGCTTGGATTATTGATTCTTTGGTTTAAAAGACATAATAATATCAACCTAGACTCATTACAAAGTATGAAGGGATAGAGATGGAATTTTATTTATATATTGCACTATTTGCTCCACTTATTGGGTCACTTTTTGCAACACTTTTTTCAAATACTCCAAAAAAACTATTTGTAGGGATCATTACATCTGCTCTACTTGCAGTTTCATTGATAGCATCATTAAATCTATTGATGCATGTATATTTAACAGATACAGTTGTACATGTAAGAATGTTAGATTGGATCGTGATTGGTAATGTGGATATCCCATTTGGATTTATAGTAGATCCTGTGAGTGTTGTTATGATGGTTGTGGTAACAACTGTTTCAACTATGGTGCATATTCACTCTATTGGATATATGGATCATGATAAGAGTTTTAATAGATTCTTTGCTTGGCTTTCAGCATTCGTATTTTCAATGATGATCCTTGTTATGTCAGATAACTTCGCAGGACTATTTATCGGTTGGGAAGGTGTTGGACTTTGTTCTTGGGGTCTTATTGGATTTTGGTATCATAAAAATGATCAACAAAGAAGTAAAGATATTATGGCATCTCCATTTTCAACTCTTTCTCCATACTCGTCACCATCTCCATCTTGGGCAGCAAATGAAGCATTTATTATGAATAGAGTTGCTGACCTTGGGATGCTTATTGGTATGTTCTTAATTTTTTGGAATATTGGATCATTACAATATGATGTGGTATTTGATAAGATTGGTACACTTGAACATGGATTAATTATTGCTATTGCAATTTTTCTTTTCATTGGTGCTATGGGTAAATCAGCGCAATTTCCTTTTAATACATGGCTTGCAAATGCGATGGAGGGTCCAACTCCAGTTTCGGCACTTATTCACGCAGCAACAATGGTAACAGCTGGAGTTTATTTAGTTATTAGAGCAAATGAGATCTTTACAGTAGTTCCTGAAGTTGGTTACTTTATCGCTGGACTTGGAGCATTTGTAGCAATGGGTGCAGCATCAATGGCACTTGTAGCAACTAATATGAAAAAGATCATTGCATTCTCAACATTATCTCAACTTGGATATATGTTTGTAGCAGCTGGTCTAGGAGCATACTGGGTAGCTTTATTTCATCTTGCAACGCATGCCTTTTTTAAATCTGTATTATTCTTAGGTGCTGGTAATGTCATGCATGCTATGAATGATGAGATTAGTATTAAAAAGATGGGTGGATTATATAAATATATGCCATATACTGGTCTTATTATGATCTTAGCTTCAATTGCACTTGCTGGTATCTTCCCATTTGCTGGATTCTTCTCAAAAGACCTTATTCTTGAAGTTGCATTTGGAACACATGCATATGTGATCTGGGCAGTATTATGGATCACTGCTGGTTTAACTGCGTTTTATTCATTTAGACTTATTATGTATATCTTTTTTGGAAAAGAGCAATGGTCGCATAATAAAGAGGATGATAACTATCAACATCCACACGAAGCATACGGATACGTAATTGCCGCGATGACACCACTTGCTATCTTAGCAGTTGTGGCTGGATTCTTTAAAGATGGATATGTAAGTATGGTAACAAAAACATTACCACAGCTTGATATTCATGTAAGTTCAGGAACATTCTGGGCTCTAGTAGTTGCAACTCTTGGAATCGCTCTTGGTGGTATTGCTCTTGCAGTGTTGAAATACAAAAAAGATGGGACATATTTTAGCAATGTATTTAAAGATAGACCATGTTATAAAATTTTAGTAAATCAGTATTATCTTAATCATTTTTGGGAAAATGTGGTGTCAAAACCATACGGTAAATTAGCGACATTTAGCTGGAAAGAGATTGATCTTAAGATCATTGATACAATTGTAGATGGGATTGCAAAAGGTGTCTACAGTGGTGGTGACGCAGGAAGTGCAATGCAATCAGGAAACTTATCAAAAGCTCTAAAATGGATGGGTATAGGTATCTTAGTACTTATTATTCTAGCAGTTGCTTTTGGTAACTTAAAGTAGGAAAGGGAAAGTATGGAATATATTTTATCAATTTTAGTGTTTTTTCCAGCATTTGCTGCTGTGATAGGATTCATGATAGACAAAGGATCAATTAGAACCTATGGTATTACAGTAACAGCAATAGAGTTTATCCTTTCTTGTTACCTATGGGCTACATTTGATACAAACTATGGTGGGATGCAATTTAGTGAATTTATCCCAGTAATATCTCAGTATGGGATCTCTTATAATTTAGGGATTGATGGTATCTCATTATTCTTAGTGATCATGACAACGTTTATGACAATGATCTCTATTATTGGATTAACTGAAAAAAGAGATTTAAAAAATCTTATTATTACGGTTTTATTTTTAGAGATGACAATGGTTGGAGTTTTTGTTGCTTTAGATGCTATTATCTTCTATCTATTCTGGGAGCTTTCTTTAGTACCAATGCTTTATATCGTTGGTGCATGGGGTGGAAAGCTAAGAATCTATGCTTCAATCAAGTTCTTCTTATATACATTTACAGGTTCACTTGTAATGCTTATTGGTATGTTATACCTTGGATATGTATATTTCCAAACAACAGGAAACTGGAGCTTTAGTATCTTAGATTGGAATATGATGATGCTTCCAATTGATATGCAGATGTGGTTATTTGTGGCATTTTTCCTTGGATTTGCTATTAAGGTTCCAATGGTTCCATTTCATACATGGCTTCCTTATGCTCATGGTCAAGCACCAACAATTGGTTCTGTTATCCTTGCAGCAGTATTACTTAAAATGGGGACATATGGTTTTGTAAGATTTTCACTTCCACTTTTCCCAGATGCGAGTGTAATGATGATGATCCCGATGGCTGTATTAGCAATCATTGCTATTGTATATACAGCAATGGTTGCATATGCACAAGAGGATATTAAACAAGTTGTTGCTTATTCTTCAGTATCACATATGGGGGTTATTATTCTTGGGATCTTTGCTCTTAATGTTGAGGGTATTGGAGGATCGATCTTCTTAATGATCTCACATGGTATTGTTTCAGGTGCTCTGTTTATGTTAGTTGGAGTGATTTATGATAGAAGACATACGAAGATGATGAATGAGTTTGGAGGACTTGCTAAGTCTATGCCAATCTATGCAACAATCTTTGGGATAATGTTAATGGCTTCAGTTGGATTACCACTTACTATTGGATTTGTTGGGGAGTTCTTAAGTTTACTTGGATTCTTTGCAGTGAGTCCGATTATGACTGGTATTGCAGGGACAACTATTATCTTAGGGGCTGTATATATGTTAGTTCTTTATAAAAAGACTTTCTTTGGACCAATTACAAAAGCAATTAATGAAAAGCTTGAAGATGTAAAAGGAAGAGAATTAGCTGCACTTGTTCCACTTGTTATGATCGTAGTATATCTTGGAGTGTATCCAAAACCTGTACTTGATCCTGTGGATAAATCAGTAAAACAATTAGTACAAGTGATGTACTTAAAATCAGTAACACCAGAAGCAAAAGAAAAAATTGCATCGGTTAATACAATAGGGGAGACAAAATAATGATTGAGCCAATTTCAGTAGATATAGCTGCTTTAAATCTACCTTCACTTATTCCTATGCTAGTAGCAATTGCTGGGGGATTATTGATTTTATGTATTGATCTTGCTACAAAAAATCTGCATAAATCATTATATGTAATGTTAACAGTTCTGTTTTTATTAATAGATCTTGGAACAGTTACAGGATACAATGGAGGAGTTCGAGGTTTCTTTGATATGATGCTTATGGATGGTATCTCTATCTTAGCGCAGATCATTATTCTTGTGGCATCGGGTCTTTTTATTATTCTTGCTCTTTCTCAAAAAAGATTCCATGAATATAGATATCCAGAGTATTTTGCGCTATTTTTATTTATGGTAGCTGGATTCCAGTTTATGGTTGCTAGTGATAGTTTAATCTTGATCTTCGTTGGAGTTGAAACTGCATCAATGGCTTTATATCCACTTATTGCAATGCACAATAGAGATAGTTCAACAGAAGCAGCAATTAAATATTTTACAATGGGTGCATTAGCAGCTGGATTCTTTGCTTTTGGATCTATGATCTTTTATGCACTTACTGGAAGTGTAGAACTTGGACAAATCTCAGCTTCATTAGTAGCTTCAGAGTTCGCTAATTATCCATTTATCTTACTAGGGATTGTATTTATCCTTGGTGGACTTGGGTTTAAACTCTCTTTAGTACCTTTTCATACGTGGGCACCAGATGTTTATGAGGGATCAAGTTCAGCAATGGCTGGATATATGTCAGTTGTACCAAAGATCGCTGCATTTGTAGTTGCTTTGAGATTCTTTGAAATCTTTGTAAGTGTTAATAATCAATGGGTTGAATTAATCCTTTATATTACAGTTGTTATCACTATGACATTACCAAATATGATTGCTCTTGTTCAAGCAGATGTAAAAAGAATGCTTGCATACTCTTCAGTATCTCATGCAGGGTTTGTTATGGCAGCTATTTTAGTTGGAACAACTCAAGCAACAGAAGGGTTATTCTTATACTGGATTCTTTTCACATTTACTAACCTTGGAGCATTTGCTATGTTATGGGTAAATAGAACAAAAGGTGGTCATGGGTACACAGGAGATCATCCATTTGAGAAGTTCTCAGGGATGATCAAAAGATCACCAGTGGCTGCATCAATTATGGGACTATTCCTTTTAAGTTTAGCAGGGATTCCTCCATTTAGTTTATTCTGGGGGAAAATGTATCTTTTAGGAGCTGCAGTTAATGGTGGATATATTTTACTAGCTCTTATTATGGCATTAAACTCTGCAATTGCAGCGTATTATTATTTAAAACTAATCGTATATATGTTCTTAAAAGATCCAGAAGAGGATGATAGAATTGAATTTATGGGGAATGCAAATAATCCATTAAAAACAGTTATTGGGGTATCTGCAATTATCACAATTACTTCGATTCTTTATATCAATCCATTATTAGATATGATCTCAACTTATGTACAAATGAGTGGGTTCTAGAAAAACAAAGCTAAATTATTAGCTTTGTTTAACCTTTTTTTAAATAAAACTTCAATAAACTTTCAATCCTCTTAAAGATAAGCATTGAGAACATTTTATGTTTTGACTGCTTCTCTTAGACCTTTGCAATCATTTTAAAAGGCAACTCCCCAGGGTAGGAATACAGCAAGGAACCTTTTTCTTTGGTGTGTTTAGGTATCTGGGAGGGGCACTTTTCGTATATTTTCACAAAATCACAAATTATTTTCTTTTGTAACCATAAAGTTTTAAAATTTTACTATAATACATAATAAATATTTTATAAGGGATAATTATGGTTTGGTATGAAGAGGAAGTAAAATGCTTAGAGGAAAAAATAGAACAAGGGATACATAAAAAAAATACAAATCTTTTTTATGGTAGCTCATCTTTTACACTTTGGCCAGATATACACAATGATTTTTCTACATATGAGATCACTAATAATGCTTTTGGGGGATCTACTCTTGAAGCTTGTACCCATTTTTTTGATAGATTAGTGCTTCCAATGCAGCCAAAAAGTTTAATCCTTTATGCTGGAGATAATGATATTGGCGATGGAAAGAAGTCTTATGAAGTCAAAGGGTATTTTGAGAGATTTTATTATAACTTAAGGCACTATTATCCTGATATCCCATTTACTTGTATCTCTATAAAACCTAGTCCAAGTAGATGGAATCTAAGAGGGACTATAGAAGAGTATAATGGTTATATACAGTCATTTTTAGAGGGGAAAAGTAACTGTTATTTTATTGATATATATTTTGATATGTTGCAAGAGAATAAACCAAATGAAACATTTTTTTTAGAGGACAATCTTCATATGTCTTCAAATGGTTATGAGCTTTGGCGAGAAAAGATATTATTTCATAAAAAAGAGTCTTTACGATGAGAAGAGAGTACAAAAAATGGTTTTCTACTGCTTTACAAAGAGATATGGAGCTTTTAAGTTTTGGTCATAGTGGGGCAAATATGTTAGTTTTCCCTACAAGGGTTGGAAGGTTTTTTGATTATGAAAATTGGGGATTGATAAAAGCTTTAGAGGATAAAATAGAAGAGGGCTATCTTCGCTTGGTTTGTGTTGATAGTGTTGATGAGGAGAGTTTTTATTGTAATTGGAATAATCCAGTCGATAGGATTCATCGTCATCAAGAATATGAAAACTATATTTTAGAAGAAGTGATACCTTATATGCAAGAGAGTAATGATTCACCTTATACTATTTCTCATGGATGTTCTCTTGGGGCATATCATGCAATGAATATTGCCTTAAGACATCCAGAAAAGTTTAATAAGATAGTTGCTTTAAGTGGGCGTTACGATCTTACTGTAGATACTGGAAGCCATAGAAATTTATTTGATGGACACTATGATGAAGATATATATTATCATATGCCTTTACATTATATTGGAAGAATGGAAGATGAAGAGATTCTTGAAAAAATACGAAACTTAGAGATTATCTTTACTATTGGTAATGAGGATCAGTTTTTATCAAATAATGAAGCCTTTAGTGATCAACTTTGGTTGAAATCAATTCAACATCAATTTATCAGATGGGATGAAGAAGCTCATAGAGCACGATATTGGCGTAAGATGGTTAGACACTATCTATAAGTATAAGGGGTCATTTAGCTAATATAAAACCTAAAGTTTATTAACTATTATTTTCTATAGTATTTTTAAGATATTCAGCTATCTCTTTTTTAGGAACATAACGTCTATTGAGTTTTTTGGGAATATCTTTTGTTAAGAGTTCTTGTTCTATTTGCTCTTTTGTAAGAACATTGATATTAGGATATTTTTTATCTAAATAAGTAAGTATAGTTTCCATAAGAAACAATATCAAAGTTTAGTTACAAAATAATTACCACTTAATTTTGGGTTATAAGGAGTATTTTATATAGATAACATATAATTCCACCTAGACTTAAAAGGATAAGAAGTTATGAATATTTTAATACCAGTTGATGATAGTGATCTTGAAGAGGCAAAACTTTGTAGTATAGAAGATGTTCAATATTGGCTGATCTTTGATATTACTGAAGGGAAAGTAACAAATAGTCAGTTTTATCAATCACGTGAAGAGATAAGTGATTGGATCGATCTGCTGATAGTAAAAGATCAAAAAGAGCATGTGTGGCCTTTTATGGAAGAAGGGATAGCAATATTAGTTGCTCCAACGCAAAGGTATATAGAAGATATTATTGAAGCATATCTTTTTAAAGAGCTTCATGATATGAGTGTTTAAATAAAAAAAGGATGAGATAAATGTTTGGAAGAAAAGAATTAAAAGAATACAATTTAGAGCAAGAAGAGTTAGAGAAATTACAGTATGCGAAGTTTACTACTTCAAAAGGGGTGATTTGGACAAAGTTAACACCAGAGTTTACACCAAATACTGTGGCAAATTTTACAACTTTAGCAAAAGATGAGTTTTATAATGGACTTATTTTTCATAGAGTTATTGAGGGCTTTATGGCTCAAGGTGGATGTCCACAAGGGATCGGTGTAGGTGGACCAGATTGGGCAATCGCTTGTGAGACTGATAAAGAGGGTCAAGTTCATAAAAGAGGGTCACTTTCTATGGCTCATGCTGGAAAAGATACAGGTGGAAGTCAGTTTTTTATCTGTTTTGTTCCATGTCCTCACCTTGATGGTGGGCATACTGTTTTTGGTGGGATTGAAGTAACTGATAAAGAAAGCTTTGAAGTTCTTGATCAAATCAAGCAAGGAGATACTATCGAAAAGATCGAGATCTTAGAATCAAGAGGCTAATTTAGTTCTCTTGAATCCAATTTATTATATTCTCTTTTCCAGAAATATATTTTATATTTTTGACTTGTTTGTTTTCAAGTTCAACTATCATAAAAGACTCTTTTTTATCTTCTAATTTATACTTTGCAGCGATATCTTCATCTTGAATCAGTAAGATTGGATATTTACTTTTTTTCATATCAGGAATGGCAAACCATGATGCAATGATTGATGGCATAGCGCTAATGTCTGCAATAAATAAAATCTCTTTTTTTATAAGAAAATCAGTTGGTTTATCACCCATAAACTCTTTTATGATATGGCCATTATCTTTTGAAAAAGCAAAAAGAAGTTTTTTTGTATCATTTGTGATGATATACTCTTTTTCAAATTGATCTTTAAAGCTGTTGTTTGGAAATTTATCTCCAATTTGTAGAATATTTGAACTAGCAAATATATATGAGCTTAATAAACAAGTAAGCAGTAGTTTTTTCATTGTTTGTCTCCTACTAATCAATTTTGTATAATTACAAGTAAAGAGATAAGTAAGATGATCACATTTTTTTTAGA
>CBETOJ010000002.1:0-21494 GCA_965537725.1 uncultured Campylobacterales bacterium
ATAACGATTTAAAAGTCAAGATAAATCTACTTAAATCTAAGCAAATAAAGGATAACTTGAATTATTTAAGTTGATTTATCGTTATGTGTTTCGGGAATGTAGGATAGACTACATACTTAAGTAGTTTTAAGACAACTTTCTAATAAAAACAACCTTCAAATAATCATCCTCATAAAATCTATCACTTACAGTAAAATCCTTAGGCAAATGAAAAGTCTCCTCAACCTTATAAGAACACTTCATCCTCTTAAAAGCCTTATCAATAAACTCTTTAAATCGAACTATACTAAGGTTCGCATAGTTTGTAGAAGCTACGATCACACCATTTTTATTTGTAATAGCAATTAGCTGTTCTAAAAGCTTCGTATAGTCTTTACTTACACTAAAAGTGACTTTTTTAGACCTTGCAAAACTAGGAGGATCAGCGATCACAATATCAAATTTAAAATTTTTTCTTACAGCATATTTAAAATACTCAAACACATCTTGTACAATGATCTCTTGAGTATTTGGGTCGATATTATTGATACTAAACTGCTCTTGGGTTTTAGGTAAGCTTCTATTGGCTAGATCAACGCTTGTAGTTTTTTTTGCACCACCTAGAGCTGCATAGACTGAAAAAGCTCCTGTGTATGAAAAGGTATTTAGGACAGTTTTTCCTTTAGCGTATTTGTCCCTTATAGTTTTTCGCACATCTTTTTGATCTAAAAAGACTCCTACCATAGGACCATCATCAAGGTAAATGGCAAAATTTACTCCATTTTCTTTTATGATTATTGGCTCTGGTGCAACTTCTCCGCAAATAAAATCTTTATCTTCTAGATATTGTCCATTATCTGCAAATCTCTTTTTTTGATAGATCCCTTTATACTCAGTAACTTCTTTTAAAGCTTCAATAATAGCTTCTTTAAAAGTATAGATTCCAAGACTATACCAAGTGATACAATAAAATCCATTATAATAATCAATTGTAAGTCCCCCTACTTCATCACCAGTTCCATTAAAAACTCGAAATGCTGTAGTATCAGCTGAATCAAAAAAAGCTTTTCTTTTCTCCAAAGCTAGCCCTATTTTTGTTTTAAAAAACTCTTTATCAAACTTCTCATTTTCTTTATATGATAAAACCCAGCCTAAGCCTTTATTTTGTTTTCCAAAATATCCTTTAGCTATAAACTTTTTCTTTGAATCTATAAGTTTTATTATAGTTCCTTCAGTCTTTATATTATTGATATCAATAATATTATCACCATTTAAAAGAGGGTATCCATCTTTATATTTAGAGGTAAAGTGGGATTTGATTTGAAGAGTAGTTTTTGGAGTCATCGAAGATCTTATTCAGAGATCTTCGAGATGAGCTCTTTTGCATTATTCAGTGCAGTTTCACTTGAGTCTTTATCAAATGTAAGTGCTACTGCCATACGTCTTCCTGCATGGGTTTGAGGTTTTCCAAATACTCTGACATATGAGTTTGTAGTAAAGATAGATGGATCGATTTTAAGTTCAGGAGTAAACGTGTCAGTTGTAGATTTATACGCGGCACTTGCCCCTGCTCCATATGTGATAAAATCAAGTGGAAGTCCTAGAACTGCTCTTAAGTGTAAGGCAAACTCACTTTGAGATTGAGTGATAAGTGTTACCATCCCAGTATCGTGTGGTCTTGGGCTCACTTCAGAAAAGTATACATCATCCCCTTTTACAAAAAGCTCTACTCCAAAGAGCCCTCTTCCACCTAGTCCATCTGTGATCTTCTTCGCAATTTCGATTGCTCTTTCTTTCGCTAAGTCTGACATCTCCATAGGTTGCCAAGAGAAGATATAGTCTCCATCTTTTTGGATGTGCCCAATTGGTTCACAAAATGTAGTTCCAGTTTCATTTCGTACTGTTAAAAGTGTGATCTCATAATCAAAGGTGATAAACTCTTCTACGATAAGTTCACTAGCATCTCCCCTAGCCTCTTTTGCAAGTTCCCAAGAGTTTTCAAGGTCAGCTTCACTTTTAGCGATGCTTTGTCCATGACCTGAACTACTCATCACTGGCTTGATCACACAAGGAAATCCTATCTCTTTTGCTGCATCTTGAAGCCCTTCAAACGTAGTTACAAACTTATATCCACTCGCACTAAGTCCAAGTTCCTCACAAGCAAATACTCTAATATTTTTTCTATTCATTGTTTTATTTACAGCTTCAGCATTAGGGATCACATGAAACCCTTCTTTCTCAGCTTCAAAAAGAGCATCGATACTAATAGCTTCAACTTCAGGTAAGATATAATCAGGTTTTTCACGTCTTATAATATCAAGTACTTCATTTTTATTTTTCATATTAATTGTATAGGCTTTATTTGCTACAAGGTGAGCTGGTGCATTGGCATATGAATCTACTGCAACTGTTTCGATTCCTAGACGCTGAGCTTCTATAACTACTTCTTTTCCTAATTCTCCGCTTCCTAAAAGCATGATCTTAATACTATTTGATTTTAATGGTGCAGTAAATGTCATTGCTATTCCTCTTTGTTGTAATTGTCATAAAAATTGTAAAATTGTATTATATGATTGATTAAGAGTTGATTTAGTATAATCTACAACTTAAATTTAAACACAAGGAAGAAACTATGGGTATGCCAAGTGGATTTGAACTATTTATTATTATTGCGATAGTAGTATTACTATTTGGAGGAAAGAAAATTCCAGAACTTGCTAAGGGACTTGGAAAAGGGATCAAAGACTTTAAAAATGCAGTTAAAGAGGATGAACCTGAAGCAAATATGACTACAAATGATAAAAAAATAGAAGAAGAGAAAGCACAAACTACACAAACAACTGCTTCAACTGAAACACCAAACACTGATAACACTAACAATACTAAACAAGCATAATTTAGTTATTTAAAAAGGATAGTTTTCTTGCAGAATATTGTTAAAAAACATATTGAAGATATTTTAGAACGTCAAGTTGTATTAGAAAAACCAAAAGATGTTACTTTAGGTCACTTTGCAACACCATTAGCTTTCTCTTTAGCCAAAGAGCTTCGAAAGAATCCTATGATGATCGCTGAAGAGTTAGCAGGGAAGTTTGATGAAAGTGAGATCTTTGATGAAGTGAGTGCTGTAAAAGGGTTTATAAATTTTAAACTTTCAAATCAGTTTTTATCAACTCAGGTAAAAGAAGCATTAGAGAAAAAAGAGGATTTTGCTGCTGGTGAAAAACAAGATGAGAAGATTCTTTTAGAGTTTGTGAGTGCAAACCCTACTGGTCCACTTCATATTGGTCATGCTAGAGGAGCTGTATTTGGTGATGCTCTTTTAAAAGTGGGACGATATCTAGGATATGATATTACAAGTGAGTATTATGTAAATGATGCTGGTGCTCAAATGGATCTTTTGGCACTTTCTCTTTATCTAGCTGGACGAGAAAATATTCTAAAGCAAGAGGTTGAGTACCCTGAAAAATATTATCGTGGGGATTATCTTATAGATATTGCAAAGATCTGCGCTGAAAAATATGGTGAGAAAGTTTTTGAAGATGTATCTAAAGAACAAGAGTTAGCTCAGTTTGCAAAAGATGAGGTACTGGCACTTATTAAAAGTGATCTTCTTGATCTTGGAATTGAATTTGATAACTATGTGAGCGAAAAATCTTTATATGTGAATTGGGATAAAACAAAAGAGGTTTTAGAATCAAATGGAAGTATCTACTCTAAAGATGGAAAAGATTTTATCCGCTCAACTGATCACGGTGATGATAGTGATAGGGTTGTTGTAAGAGAAAATGGAGTACCTACTTATTTAGCTGGAGATATTATCTACCATAAAGATAAGTTTGAGCGAGGATATGACAAATATATCAATATCTGGGGAGCTGATCACCATGGATATATCAAAAGGGTAAATGCAGCTATTGAGTTTTTAGGGTATGATTCAAAAAGACTTGAAATACTTTTATCTCAAATGGTTGCACTCCTTCAAAATGGTGAACCTTATAAGATGAGTAAACGTGCAGGAACAGTAATCTTAATGAGTGATATCACAGAGGAGATAGGAGCAGATGCACTGAGATTTATCTTTTTAACGAAAAAAAGTGATACTCATCTTGATTTTGATATAGAAACCTTAAAAAATAAAGACTCATCAAATCCTATATTTTATATTAATTATGCACATGCTAGAATTAACCAACTCTTTAAAAAAGCTGAAGTGAGTTTTGAAGAGGTTGTTGATGAGTCGATTGATGGTGTAAATCAAGATGCTATTGATCTTGTATATGAATCATTACTTTTAAATACAGTATTAAATGATGCATTTGATAAAAGAGAGATGCAAAAGATCACTGAGTACTTACAAAGCTTAAGTAGTTCAGTTCATAAGTTTTATAATGAATATAAAATTGTAGGGATTGAAGATCAAAATAAATACTTAAAAATTTTAAGTATGGCGGCACTCTCAATTAGAGCTGGTTTAGGAGTCTTAGGTATCAAAGCCAAGGAGGTAATGTAATATGAGTCCAAAAGTTTTTAAATGGATTGGTATAGGATTTGTTGCTTTAGTTATTATTGCAGCAGCTTCTGGATATATGGGTGGAGCAAAAGAGGCAACCTCAAATTATAATAAGGTGATGACTGGAGGATGAGAATAACTCTTCCTCTTTACTTTAAAATATTAAAGTAACTCCTCTTTATAAATCGCTTCATTAAAAGCGGCAAGAACTTTTTCTTCGCCATTTTTAGTGTATTCAATCACTGGGCGCTTTAAAAGCATATTTTCTTTTTTTAGCCACTCTAATTTTCCAGATTCATCCAGATTTAATTCTTTAAGTTTAAGATCTTTATATTTTGTTCCACGTGAATTAAAAAGTGTATTAATATCAACATATGCAGCAAAAGTATCTATTTTAGAAGCTTCTAGTGGCTCAGCTCTAAAATCATGAAAAGTATATTCTAATTCATTTGTTTTACAAAACTTGATAGCTTTTTGTACGCTATTACAAGTTTTTATTCCATAAATTGTGATCATTATTCTATAATTGCTGGGACTACAAAGTAGTTGTTTTCAGATTTTGGAGCATTTTTCATAATAGCTTCAGCTACACCATCTTCTTTATTTGCTACATCTTCTCTAAACTTTTGACCACCCTCAATCGTAGTAAATGTAGCATCCACATGGCTTACATCGATCTCATTTAAGTTTTCAACAAACTCAATAATTTGAGCAAGTTCATTAGCAATCGCTTCTTTTTTAGCATCTTCAATAGTAAGTGAAGAAAGCTTTGCTAGTTTATCAACAGTTGTATTATCTATAGTCACTGATTAGTCCTTTTTTTCTCTTTTAGTATAGAAATCTTTTTTATAAATCAAGACTTCGTCGTGTGAATTCTTTAATATTTCACGATTATATCCAAAATTAAGTACGTTTACTATAAAAGTCGCTTTTAAACTTAACCCAATTGTCATTTAAGATAGCCTCACGCGCTTCTCTCATAAGATTTAAATAGTAATGAAGATTATGTAATGAAGCTAAACGAAAATAGCTCATCTCTCCACTTTTATAAAGATGGTTTAAATAAGCTCGTGAGTGATTTTTACAAGTATAACACTCACATGCCTCATCTATAGGGGAGTCATCCTCTTTATGTTTTGCATTTTTGATATTTACTCTGCCAAATGTAGTAAATAGAGTTCCATTACGAGCGTTTCGTGTGGGCATTACACAATCAAACATATCAACTCCACGATCGATATTCTCGATCAAATCTTCAGGAGTTCCTACTCCCATAAGATATCGAGGTTTATCTTTTGGCATAAACTGTGTAGTCCACTCAACAGTATCATACATATCCTCATTGGCTTCACCAACACTAAGACCACCGATTGCAAATCCATCGTAGTCTGTTAAGCTACATAATTGTTCCGCAGACATTTTTCTAAACTCTTTATCGATCCCACCTTGGATAATAGCAAAGATATTTTGATGAGTACCTATCCCTTTTTCTTTTTGAGACATATGATACTCTATCGCTTCTTTTGCCCATTGGGTAGTTCTTTCAATGGAGAGTTTGATTCGCTCTTTTGTATTAGGAAGTGCTACTAGATCATCAAGGATCATCATAATATCTGAGTTTAGGTCATATTGTGTATCTAGAACTGACTGGGGAGTAAAGTAGTGTTTACTTCCATCAATATGGCTTGTAAACATGATCCCTTTTTCATCAGGTTTTGAATTATCACTTAATGAAAAGGCTTGAAACCCTCCACTATCAGTTAAAAAGTTATTTGGAAATTTACTAAAGCCATGAAGACCACCGAGTTTTTTTACTGTTTTACTTCCAGGACGTAAATAAAGATGGTAAGTATTTCCTAAAATGATCTTTGCTCCAAGATTTAACATATCGTTAAAATCAAGTGCTTTCACTGTAGCTTGTGTACCTACAGGCATAAAAACAGGGGTTTGTACCACTCCATGAGCCATTGTTAAGGTGGCTGCTCTTGCTCCACCACTTGTTGCATCAAGTTGAAATTTCATAAATTAATTAGCCTTTATAATGTTATATGTTGGGTAAGGGATAGTGATATCGTTTTTAGTAAAACTTTCAAAGATATCCATATTGATCTTATATTGTATCTCATTATACTGAATTGTTGGTGCCCAATATCGTAGTTCTATATTGATAGAAGCATCTGCAAACTCTTTGATCCCTACTAGTGGTTTTGGATCGTGTGAAAGCTCTTCATATTTTTCTAAAACCTCATAAATCAAAGCGATAGCTTTTTTAGGGTCACTCTTATAATCGATCCCTACCATCATCTCAACTATCGTATAATCAAATGAGTTTACAAGAATCTCTCCTAAAATATGTTTATTTGGGATGGTAATGATCTCTTTATCTTCAGTCTCCAGTATAGTATAAGCAAGTCGTATCTCTTTTACTAAGCCTGTTTGTCCTTGAACTTTTATCGTATTTCCAACAATAAAAGGGCGTGTTGCTATAATTGAAACTCCTGCTCCAAAGTTTGAAAGTAGTCCTTGAAGAGCAAGACCAACTCCAAGTGACATAGCACCAATAGCAGCAACAAAAGGAGTTATAGTGATACCAACTTTACCAAGTGCTATAATAGAAGCAGCTACGATAATTGAGATTCTAACTGCTGCTGAGATAAACTTAGTAAGGGTTACATCTAGATTTTTCTTTAGGCAAAAACTTTCTACAAAGGTAGCAACTTTTTTCCCTACATAGATACCTAAAAGTAAAATAATCACAGCACCTACGATTTGGAAACTATAAGTGATAAAAAAGTTTATGATTATATTATAGATATTTTGGATAGATTCGATCTCGTTTTCCATGTATCCCCTTAGTATAATTATTAAAGGTTATTATATCATTTATTGGATATAATCTTAGAAAATTCAATCAATGGAAAACACAATCATGAACAATTTTAGAAAAATATCCTATCTATTAGTATTAAGTATTGGACTATTTATTTCTCCGATATATGCACAAGAAATAGCGGCAGAAGTAAAAAAAGAAGAAAAAGAAGAGCCTTCAAGACTTGAATCATATACAAAACTGCAAAAAGTAATTGCAGCGGTTGAGATGTTGTATGTGGATGAGATGAAATTAAGCGAAATAGTTGATAAATCTATCGCTGGACTTTTACATGAACTTGATGCACACTCATCAATGTTAAATAAAGAAAAATTTAAAGATATGCAAACTGAGACAAAAGGTGAGTTTGGTGGTTTAGGTATTGTTATCGGGAAACGTGATGGTGCACTTACTATCATTTCACCAATTGATGATACACCTGCATATAAAGCTGGGGTAAAGTCTGGAGATATTATTTTAAAGATTGATGATCAAGCTACAATTAATATGACACTTCAAGATGCTGTAGATCTTATGAGAGGAAAAAAGGGAACTCCTATTGATATTACGATTGTACGAAAAGGGGAAAATAAACCTATTACGATCCATATTATTAGAGATATTATTAAGATCCAATCAGTATATGCAAAAACAATAAGTGATGATATCTTATATCTTAGAATCTCATCTTTTATGGATACAAAAGTAACGAGTGAGCTGAAAAAATTTATTGAAGAGCATAAAGAAAAAACAAAAGGGATCATCTTAGATCTTAGAAACAATCCTGGTGGACAATTAGGTCAAGCTATCGATGTGGTAGATCTTTTTGTTGATAATGGAGTGATCGTTTCTCAAAAAGGGAAAGATCAAAAAGACTATGAAGAGTTTAGTGCAAGTTCAGCGAATACTGTGACAACAGTCCCTATGGCAGTTTTAGTAAATGGTGGAAGTGCAAGTGCAAGTGAGATTGTAAGTGGAGCACTCCAAGATCATAAACGAGCTGTTATTGTAGGAGAAGAGACATTTGGAAAAGGAAGTGTACAAAGAGTTATTCCAATTGTAGATGATGGAAGTGAAGCGATTAAATTAACCGTTGCAAAATATTATTTACCAAGTGGAAGAACGATCCAAGCAAAAGGGATTGTTCCAGATATTAATGTATTCCCTGGAAAAGTAGTGACTCAAGAGGAATCAGAGTTTGATATCAAAGAAGCAAATATGATCAAACATCTTGAAGTGGAACTTGATAAAGTTGGAGAGAAAAAGAAAAAAGAGCTAGAGGAAACTGAAGAGAGTAAAAAAACTATCTCTAAAGAGCAAGTTTTAGAAGACAATCAGTTAAAATCAGCAATTGATATTTTAAAATCATTAGTGATCATCAATAAATAAAGGAAAAAAATGAAAATCAGTGATATTATTGCACTTGGTCTTTGGCCTGAATCTAAAAAAACAACATCTCAAAAAGGGATAGATGAGTTAGAAGAGTTAGGGTACAATCTATTTTATATCGGAAAAAATGCAGATCTTTATACTTGTCCAGGGGATGATCCTAAAGTTCTTTTAGTAAGAAGTGATCGAACATCTGTTTTTGATATTCCATTAAATCTAGAGATAGAAGGGAAGGGTATTTTACAAACAGCTATTTCAAATATTGGTGCAGAGTTTGCAAAAGAGACTGGAATTAAAACAGCAATTTTATCAGAGAGTATTGATCCATCTTTAAAGATCGCTCCAAGATGTCAGCTAATGGAGTTATGTAAACCATTAGAAGCTGAGATTGATGGAGATGTGGTACAGTTTGAGTTTATCTTTAGAAACTATCTTACAGGATCGCTATATGAAGCGTGTCAAAATGGAAAAGATCCATATGGATTAGAGTTAGGATCAGATTTACCACAATGGCATAAGTTTGAAACTCCTATCTTTACTCCTACAACAAAAGGGATCAAAGATGAGCCTTTGGCTTCACAAAAAGTAAGAGATACTTTCCCTGAGATCATTTCAAGTATGGAAAAACTATTTAAAGAATTCACAAAATATACAGAAGATAATGGTATCGTAATTGTAGATACAAAGTTTGAAATCTTTATTGATTCTAAGGGACAATGGGTTTTAGGAGATGAGGTATTAACTCCTGAGAGTTCAAGATTTATTTCAAAAGAGGATTTTGATAAAGGAGAGTATATCTCTATGGATAAACAAATTCTTCGAAATTTTGCAAAAGAGAATCAATGGAAAGAGAAAGCAAAAGATCTTTCTGCTGGAGAGAAGTTAGAAGTGGAAGTTCCTGATTCTATTAAAAATGCTATTCTTGATGGATATAAAATTATTCTTGAAAGACTTAGCAAATAGTCCATAAGGGATATTTCGCTATAATCGCAAAATAATATAAAGTGAAGGTAAAAAATGAAAGCTATTATTAACATTGGTTTAAAAAAAGGTGTTCTTGATTCTGCTGGAAAAGCAACACATCATACATTAGATACTCTTGGGTTTAAAGAGAGTGTAAAAGATGTAAGAATAGGAAAACAAATCATTATGGAGCTTAATAGTGATGACAAAGAATCAGCAATGGCAGAAGTAACGAACATGTGTGAAAAGCTTTTGGCAAACACTGTTATTGAAGACTATGAAATTATTATAGAAGAGTAAGATGAGAGTAGCAGTTTTACAATTTCCTGGAACAAATTGCGAGTATGATACAAAATATGCTTTTGAAAAACTAGGTGCTGAAGTGGTGGTTGTTTGGCATGAAGAGACAGCACTTCCTGAAAATATTGATCTTATTGTAGTACCAGGTGGATTTTCATATGGAGATTACTTAAGAAGTGGAGCACTAGCGAAAAATGCTGCTATTATCACAGCAGTAAAAGAGTTTGCAAATAATGGTGGAAAAGTTTTAGGGATCTGTAATGGATTTCAAATCTTAACAGAGATCGGTCTTTTACCAGGGGCTTTAAAAAGAAATGACAACCTTCATTTTATTTCAAAATTCCACCATCTAAAAGTTGTAAATAATGACAATAGCTTTTTAAAAGAGTTTGAAAGTGGAGATATTGTAAATATCCCTGTAGCTCACCATGATGGAAACTATTATATTGATCCAGATGGGTTAGAAGAGTTAAAAGAGAATAATCAGATCCTTCTACGATACTGTGATAAAGAGGGAGCAATTAGAGTGCTTAATGGAAGTGTTGAGCAGATTGCAGGAGTTTGTAATAAACAAAAAAATGTATTTGGTCTTATGCCTCATCCTGAGCGTGCAATTGAAGCATTACTTGGATGTGATGATGGTGTAAAAATGCTTCAAGGTTTTTTTGATTAAACCATATTTGTAAGGGATAATGTGAACTATATATCAAAATTATTCCTTATCCTATTTGTATTTATTTCATTTCTTTATTCTGAAGAAACTAATATCCCAATCTCAAAAGAGATCTATCTCTCATATGAAAAATATCCAAAGCGTGTTTTTACTGGTCAAAAGTTTGAAGTTACACTCAAAGCTATTATTTTAAAAAACATCTCTTCTTATGATAATATTATTACTACTTTAAGTGGTGGCGAAAATATTGAACAGCTTACCCAAACTATAGAGTGGAAAGAGGAAAGGGAAGGGAATAGATTTACTACTTTAGAGTTCAAAGCTCATGATAAAGAGTTTGTTTTACCAATGATCACTTTAGCCCTTTTAAAAGATGGTCAAGTGATAGATCATAGCACTTTATCTCCTGTTGATATCAAGTATGAAAAAATTGCAATAAACCAAAAGCAATTTTCAAATATCATTGCAAGCGATATAAAGATAAATAGTGTAAAAACAAAACAGTATTCAAACAATGAACTTCATACAACTATCAATATTGAAGGGTATAGTAGTAACTTAGAGGATATAAAACTCTCAAGTTATGGAGAGCAGGGGATCAATAGTTTAGTAGAGGATGAAGTAAAACAAAACCTTTATTATTATGTGATCACACCTCTTTATATCAAACAGATAAACTTTAGCTATTATAACACAGAACAAAATAGTTTTGTGAAGATTCAATTACCTATTATTCTTGAAGAGGAGTTAGTTAGCACTCAAACAGAACTCAATCCTTATCATAATAGTATGGTACTTTATAAGCAAGTAGCAACAGGGGTTTTATTAGTCATATTATTAATTATATACGCATTTAAAAGAGATATGATCTATTTGATTCTTTCAACACTATTGATTGTAATCTTAGCATATCTATTTATCCCAAATGAAAAGATACTTCTTAATAGTGGGGTCAAAGTATATATTTTACCAACATCAAACTCTACAGTTTATAATACTTTAGAAAATAAAGAGATTGTTGAGAGAGTATATGAAAAAAATGGTTTTGTAAAGATCATATTTAAAAATGATAATGTAGGTTGGATAAAAAAAGATGATATTTAGTAAGCTCAGAGCGGTATTTACAGCAGCACAGTTTGTTTTAACAGTATCTATTGTAATTATTTTAATGTATATATTTAATAGTAAAAATCATATTATTAGACACTATTGGGCAAGAATGCAGTTAGTGTTAATGGGTGTGAAGCTAGAGGTAAAAGGGGAATTAGATAAAAGTTGTGAAGTGTTGATGCTTAATCATCAATCTATCTTAGATATTGTCCTTTTTGAAGCTCTTGATAATAGAAACCTTGCCTGGGTAGCAAAAAAAGAGATTGCAAAGATCCCTTGGTTTGGAAGAATTTTACATGCGCCACAGATGATCGTAGTAGAGAGAGAAAATAAAACAAGTCTTGTAAAGCTTTTACGAGATGCAAAAGATCGTTTTCATAAAGGGCGACCAATTGCAATTTTTCCTGAGGGGACTAGAAGTGATGGAAAAACACTTCGTAAGTTTAAAGCGGGAGCTAGAATGATCGCTGAGACCAATCATATGAAGGTACAACCAATTCTTATCATAGGTTCTAGAGATATTTTTGATTCACAAAATTTTGAGCAAAAATCAGGAACAGTGAAGATTGTATATCTCCCAGCAGTTAAAGCTGAGAAAAAAACTTCTTGGTATAGTGACCTAGAGGAGCAGATGCGACAAACTTTTAAAAAAGAGCTACAAAATGACATTTAATAATGTTAATATTATTGCAGTGGGTTTAGGTGGGTCACTTGGTGCAATTTGTAGATTTTATGTAGGGACAGTTGTCGCGAAACATTTTTCCCATGAATTACCCCTAGCAACTCTCGGGGTTAATATTGTTGGAAGTTTTATAATAGGAATATTAGTAGGTCTATTTATCACTTTAACACCACCAGAATATATCAAAGGGTTTTTAATTACAGGATTTTTAGGAGCACTTACTACCTATTCAACCTTTGCTATTGAAAGTTTTGTTTTACTTAATAGTCATTTTTGGTATGGAGTTTTAAATATTGTTTTAAATGTTGTAGGTACAATATTTTTTGCAATGATAGGCTATAAACTTATTACACATTTTATACATTAAAAGAGGATTTTATGCAATTATATATTTATGCAAAAAGTGGGCATAACTTTGGATTAGAAAATATTAGACGAGCAAGTGCACTTTGCACTACACTTAAAGAGTGTGAACCAGTTCTATGCTCAGCAGATTATAGAGCTGCAACCTTTGCAAAAGAGTATCTTGGCGTTGATAAAGGGGTTGGTGTAGATGTTATAGGAAATATGCCAAATGTAATGGAGCGTGGGGATATGCTGATCTATGATGATAGTGGAGAAGCAAGCCAAACTATGCAAGAGCATATGAAAGAGTATTGTCAAGCATTATTTAAAGTGGGTGAGGATATCCCTTATGATATAGTTGATGATACTTTTTTTGAAAAAGGGGATGGATCGATTAAAAAAAGTATCTTTTTTGCAGATGATGACTATAGTGAGTGGTTTTTAAGGCTTCTTCAAACTGGAACTAAAAAAGATATCCCGTTTATTTGGGGACACTATTTCTTTTTTAAAAATGAAGGGAAAATCGCTGAATATTTTAATGAAGTGATCGAAGAAGATGGGTATGTAGATACAGTTAAAAATACAAAATACCTTTTAACAGCTTCAGTCCATACTGCGTTAGAATCACTTGCAAGTGGAAATTCACCAGTATTTTTCAAAAGAGAAGATAAAGAGATCTCAAATTTTGATTTGATTGAAAAGTATAATATCCCTGTAATACAAGGGGATGACTTTGATACACTTTATGGTAATTTTGAGCGTTGTATAGCAAATTATCCAGAAGTAAAAACAATTGAAAAAGTTGATCTAAGTGAGGTTAAAAATAAAATTGAAGAGATTCTAAAAAAGTTTGAGATGATCAAACCCTCTTTAGAATATAAGTTTTAATGGGTTTTAGAACCCATCATTTTCAGGAGCTTTAAAATTCTCTAAGAATTTTTCTAAAGAGTATTTTTCTCTATGCTCTTGTGTCATAATATGAATAAGTACATCTCCTAGATCGATAATAGACCAGTCTCCATCCTCTTCAGTTCTTAAAAACTCTTCTCCAAGAGGTTTAAGTTCCTCTTTTAAGTTTGTAAGAAGTGAAAGCGAGTGACGATTGTTTAGAGCTGTTGCAATAACAACTTGATTGACAATATATCCTTTATTAGTAAGATCAAATATCTCAATATTCTCCGCTTTTTTTTCATCAAGAATAGTAGTAATTCTTTTTATTCTTTCTTCCATAAATCTGCAACCTTTTGTTTAATTTTATTTGGTACATATGTGAGATCTTTTGAATCTCTAAGTTTGGTTGAACTGATATCAATATCTAGTTCAATATCTATAAATGGTATTATATCATTTTTAACTTCATATCCCTTTCGATGAAATACTACAAAAGTTACAAGCTCTTTAAGCTTTTCAAACTGATCCCATTTATCCAAAGAGTGAAGATTATCTGCTCCGATGATTAGATAGAGTTTATTTGGCTTAAAGGTTTTAAAAATATATTCCACTGTTTCTATTGATGGTACAGCTCTATTTTGCTTTATTTCATAATCTAAAACTTCTATATTCTCTTGATCATGAAACAAAGAGTGTAAAAGTTGAACCCTTTCTTTAGGATCAAAGAAGTAGTCCTTTTTAAAGGGATTAAGGTAGGTTGGAACCATGATCAGTTTTTCTATATCAAGTAGATCAAGTGCTTTATAAGCTATCTGTTCATGACCTATATGAAGAGGATCAAAACTCCCACCAAACATAGCGATATTCATAAAGTTATTGTATCTCCATAATAAGAGTTTTAAGATTCTTTTTTTCTTGGATTTCCAGAAGTTTCAGATCTTCAAGTTCCATAGTCATAAGTTCTGCAAAACTGCTAATATTGTTTTTTGCTAATTGTTTAACAATATTTCCTCGATAAAATTTTGCCCAGTGACTTACTACTTTGCCATCTTTTAAAAACTTATAGGTGATCGTTGGCATTGTTGGCTTATAAAATTTTTCATAAAACCCAGCTCTTAGATCGATCACTTCTTCCCCAATAAAACTATTAAGTGGTTCTTGTATGATCTCTTTATACTCTTTTATCACACTAATAGAAGGAAGTTCTGCTCCTTGTTTGAATTTATAATCTGGAATAAGGTCATCTGCTTTTAGCGGACCAAATAGATTTGAAAATAGGATAATATTTTCATCACAATATTCTTGTTCTTTTTTATTTAAACTTTCATATTCTAAAGCATCAAAAGCAACACCTGTATATCTTTGAATCGCTTTTATGGTAGGTTTTTCTAAGATAGATTGCTTGTATTTTTCACACTCCTCAAGTTTTTTTAATCCAAACCAAAGTGAGAGCTCCTCTAAAGAACTCTCTTTTAAGAGTTTTTTATAATGTTCTACAATAGTATCTCTAGTATCGCTAAACTCTTTAAAGTAAAAATTATTTTGATTGTATGGGGCTTGATCTCCATCATCTCGTTTTGTTTCTGCGGGGGCTAATAATATCTTCATAAAGCCATTTTAGCTAAACTTACACAAATTTATAATTAGGACTTTTGATGGCAGAATATTATTTACCAGTATTAGCGTTTCATGTGATAGCAGTCTTATCTTGGATGGCTATGCTTTTTTATCTCCCAAGACTTTTTGTATATCATCAAGAGCATAGTGAAAAAGAGCAGTTTGTTGAAGTAGTAAAGATACAAGAGAGTAAAATTTATAAGATTATTGGTGCTCCAGCGATGTGGGCGACAATTGCTAGTGGTACTGTTATGATCATTATGAATCCAGAGCTTTTAAAGCAAGGATGGTTTCATGCAAAACTTTCTATGCTTATTTTATTAATTGCGTATTCTTTTTCATTAGAATATTATAGAAAACAGCTTGAAAATGGAACTTGTACAAAAAGTGGAAAATTTTTTAGAGCTTACAATGAAGTACCAACAGTTTTAGCGATACTCATTGTGACTTTTGTAATAATGAGATCAGTTCCAATCTATTTTTCTATAGGTATTACACTCTTTTTTGCTTTTATTATGTATAAGATAATGACACCAAAAAAAAGATGAGTTAAAAACTATATTTGATACTTAACCAAGAGAACCTATCAATTAGTTTTGTAGGAACATCAACAAACGAGGCATCTACCATAACTAAAGCTGTAATCTTCAGCATATATAAAACTTGTAAGTTCCTTATTTAAGTTAATAAACCTAAAAAGTATACTCTGTTTTTAAGTGATTCGTTCTTAAAAAAAAATTATTTTTTTACTTTACATCCCTTGTTGAACCATCTTTCGTCGTAAGTATGCAATTTTTGTTTGAAGTGGCAAATGTTTTGGACAAGTGTCGTCACACCCTAAAAGAGTCATACATCCAAATACACCCTCGTCATCTCCAACTATCTCATACATAGCAGCTTCATCCCTATGATCTCTAGGATCTAGCGCATATCTAGCGATTCTATTCAGTGCAACTGCTCCTTTAAAGTTTGGTCGCATACGTTTTGTTCCACATGCAGCGATACAACATCCACACTCTATACAACGATCAAGTTCAAAGATTTCAGCTGAAAGTTCTGGATCCATAGGCTCTTCAATGTTATCGATCTTAGGCTCTTCATTGGTATGGATCCAGCTTTCAATATCATGACTCATATCTTTCATCCAGTTTGCTGTATCAACTGAAAGATCACCGATTAGTTTAAAAATAGGAAGTGGCATAAGTGTGATCTCGCCATCTTCAAAAGAAGAGGTAAGGGTTCTACAAGCTAAGGTTGGCGTTCCATTGATCACCATAGCACAACTTCCACAGATCCCTGCACGACATACAAAGTCAAACTGTAAAGTATGATCTTGTCTATCTCGAATGAAGTTTAGTGCTACAAATATAGTCATCCCTGGAGTCTCTTCTAACTCATAGGTTTTCATCTTTGGACGATCCTCTTTATCTAAAGGGTTATATTTAAAAATATGAAATGTTAGTGTTCTTCCTTTTGTATCACTCATAACCGATTCCTACTCTTTCATTTTTATTTTGATATATTTTTGGTAATTCATATGGCATTAGGGCATTTTGAAGCTCAAATCGATCAAAATTTGGATTTTGTTCTTTTATATTAGAAATCTCTGCTTCTCTTTTAGCAGTTAACTCATTTTCTATGATATTCCCTTTTTTTCCATACCCTCTAAATCCTGGAGGAAGCTCCATATCCATGATATCAAGCTCTTCATATTCCACTTCAGGCTCTTGTGCATCCTCACTTGGCCAATATGTAAGCGTACGTTTTAACCAGTTTGCATCATCCCTTTTTGGAAAATCTTCTCTTGTATGCGCTCCACGACTCTCAGTTCTTTGAAGTGCCCCTTTAGTGATACAAAGCGCAAGTTTTAGCATCTTTTTTACTCTTATAGTATCTATAAGTCCAGGGTTTGCAGATTTGCTTCCTGTCCGTAAAAATACCCCTTCACTTTGTTTATAAAGTACTTTTAGCTCTTCAAGCGCTTCTTGTAGGTGTTCACCACTTCTAAAGATCCCAACTTTATCCATCATGATCTTTCTCATCTTATCTCTAATATCATAGATGCTTAGTTCATTTGGTTTGTGTGTAATATCACAAATATTTGAAAGGATCAGATCTTGTTCCCTATCAAACTCTTTCATAAAATCACGTGCTAGTTTTGTATCAAACTGAACATCATAGTTTTCACAAAAATCATTCACATATTCCCCTATGATCATCCCAGATACTACAGTCTCAGCTACTGAGTTTCCACCAAGTCTATTAAATCCATGAAGATCCCAACACGCTGCTTCTCCACATGAGAACAACCCTTTTAGATGGGGTGATTGTCCAGTATAATCAACTTTGATTCCACCCATTGAGTAATGCTGCATTGGTCTTACAGGGATCCAAACCCCAGGTTCAGCAGGATCAATCCCTAAAAAGCTCATACAAATATCTTGCATATCTCGCAGGTTTTTTTCGATATGTTCTCGTCCTAAGATTGAGATATCAAGCCAAAGATGATCTCCATATGGAGATGGCACACCTTTGCCTTTTCTAATATGCTCAGTCATTCTTCGGCTTACAACATCACGAGAGGCAAGCTCTTTTTTCTCAGGCTCATAATCTGGCATAAATCGATATCCATCCACATCTCTTAAGACTCCACCATCACCTCTACACCCCTCAGTCATCAAGATACCATTTGGTACAAGTCCTGTTGGGTGAAACTGTACCGCTTCCATATTTGCAAGTCGTGCTACACCAGTTTCAAGTGCTAAAGCTGCTCCACTTCCCTCACAAATAACAGCATTGGTTGTGGCTTCATAGATTCTTCCATATCCACCAGTTGCGATAACAGTCGCTTTTGCAAAAGTTGCTGCAATCTCTCCTGTCATAAGATCTTTTATCACCGCTCCATAACAGACCCCATCTTTATGGATCAGTTTTACTGCTTCTTTTTTCTCTTGGATATTTACCTTGTTTTTAATCGCTTCATTTGCAACAGCATAAAGCATAGAGTGTCCAGTAGCATCAGCTGTGTAACAGGTTCTCCATTTTTTTGTTCCACCAAAATCTCTTGAAGAGATTAACCCATGGACATCTTGCTCTTCTGTAATCGTAGTATTTTCAGAGTTGATAACCACATTTTTATCTCCAGCTTTTATCCTTGTCCAAGGAACACCCCAAGCGGTAAGCTCACGGATAGCTTTTGGAGAAACATGGGTAAACATTCTAGCTACTCTTTGATCACATCCCCAGTCACTCCCTTTTACGGTATCTTCAAAGTGAACATCTTCATTGTCCCCTTTTGCCATAACAGAGTTTCCAAGACTTGCTTGCATCCCACCTTGGGCAGCCGCAGAGTGGGAACGTTTTACAGGAATAAGTGAGAGAACAGTTGTTTTATGTCCTGCTTGTTGAGTAGCAATTGCAAGTCGTAGTCCTGCTAATCCACCACCAATAACTAAGGTATCAGTATAATGTATTTTCATGAATCAGCCTTTATGTGAGTTGGAATATATCTTTCACCATAATTATCTTGGTGTTCATATCCTATTTTCATGTACGCAGCTAATGAGAGCGTTCCTAAAATAAGATAAAAAACAATGATACTATTTCTTACCAGTTTTAATCTTTGTCTTGTTTGCTTATAGGTTTTTGCTTCAAACCATCCCCATTTTATGGCAAGTCTATAAAGACCAATTGTTGCATGAAGTTCTACTGCTACTAAAAGGATAATATACATCACCCAAGCATTATCAGTCCAGATTCTATCGGAGCTTAAAAATGGCCCAATATTTGCAGGTTCACTCATCATTTGATATAAGTGCATTGAAGCAAAGAAAAACAGAATAAATCCTGTGATAATCTGTACTCCCCATAAAACAGTGTCATTATGAGGAAAGCCCATAGTGTGTGCTCTAAAGTTTCTATATTGCCTAAATGAATTAGGAAACTTTCTTACAGCTAAAAGAGCATGGACAATAAGTACTATGAAGATAAAAAAAGCAAATCCTGTTACAAAAGCTGGATCTCCCCCTTTTACAAAAAAAGATCCTGAGAGGATCTTATCTACAGAGTGCATAAAGTCTTTACTGATTAGAATAGAAGAGACAAAGATTAGGTGGAATTTGATAAAAATAGCAAGGATAAGTCCCGTTAAACTTTGATAAAAATCAAGTTTTGCAGGGATTTTACTTTTTTTACCATCAACTTTTTTGTCAATCATACCTTCGATGATACAATTGGTATACTTATTGAGGCTCATTAGGTTCCTTTTTTTAAAAGTGCAAAATTATAACGAATTATAATTTACTTTGATATAAAGTTTACTAGATACAATTCAATGTTTTAAAAAAGGAAGAGAATGAAAAGGGTATATTTAGCTGGACCTGATGTATTTAAAGCAGATGCAATTGAACATGGACAACACTTGAAAAAGCTTTGTTTAAGCGCTGGTGTAGAGGGTTTGTTCCCACTTGATTCAGAGATTTGTGCAGAGGGATTAAGCTCAAAAGAATTAGCAAAAAAAATACAAAAAGCAAATATTGAACTTATTCAAAAATGTGATGGAGTTGTAGCAAACTTATCATTATTTCGTGGATGTGAACCTGATAGTGGGACAGTTTGGGAAGTAGGGTATGCTACAGGACTTGGAAAAAAAGTATTTGGGTACACTGATGATCTTCGTAGCTTGAAAAAAAAAACTATAGAGATTTTAGATCTTCAAAAAGATGCTATACGAGATAATCATGATCTATTGATAGAAGATTTTGGATTGCCGTATAATTTAATGTTTGCAGATATTGTATGTTGTAAAAGCTTTGAAGATGCATTAGAAAAAATAAAACAAGAATTATAAAGGAAAAAGATGAAATTAGTATTTTTAGATAGAAGAACTTTAGGCTTAGATATAAATATTGATCAGTTTTCAAAATATGGGGAAGTAAAAGTATATGAGACAACCTCCTATGAAGAAACATTAGATCGAATACAAGGTGCAGATATTGTGATCACTAATAAAGTAGTTATTGATAAAAGTATGATGGAGCAAAGTGATCTAAAACTTATTTGTGTAGCTGCAACAGGGATGAATAATATTGATCTCGAATACGCAAAAGAGAAAAATATCACAGTGAAGAATGTATCAGGGTACTCAACAAAGTCTGTATCACAACTCACATTTTCATTTGTACTACAGTTTGTACAAAGAATAGACTACTATGATAACTACGGGAAAAATGAATGGCCTAAAAGTAAAATATTTACTAATCTAGAAAAGCCATTTTTTGAACTTGAGGGGAAAAACTGGGGAATTATAGGTTTAGGTGAAATAGGGCGAGATGTAGCAAATATCGCTAGTGCATTTGGTTGTAATGTGAGTTATTATTCAACTAGTGGAGCAAATTATAATACAAACTACACTCAAAAGTCCTTAGAAGAGTTATTAAAGGGAAGTGATATTATCTCTATCCATTCACCATTAAATGAAAAAACTCTTGATCTAATCAATAGCTCAAATATCTCAGCGATTAAAAAAGGGGCGATCCTTTTAAATCTTGGTCGAGGTGGAATTGTCAATGAACAAGATATCAGTGATGCAATCAATAAAGGAGAAGATATCTATTATGGAACAGATGTAGTAAGTCGTGAACCTATCGAAAAAAGTAATCCCCTTTTAACTATAAAGAATAGTTCAAGACTTCTTTTAACTCCACATATTGCATGGGGATCTATTGAAGCAAGAAGAAGATTATTAGATGGGATTGAAGAGAATATTACAAGCTTTTTAAATTAACAAATTAAAAGACGTGAAAAAATTTGTGGTATAATATGTAAAAATATACAAATTGGAGTTTGTAATGGCTTTATTACTTTATAAATCAAATGAGATGTTTTCATCAACTGAATTGATACGAAAAAGTAAAATGATTTTTGATAAGATATTAGGAAAAAAGATCGAAAAAGCGATTATTTTACGGGATGGAAAGCCAAGTTTTTTATTGATGGAGTTTTCAAAATATGAAAAGATCATGGCTGAATATGAAGAGCTCAAAGAGTATCTAGAATCTTTAGAAGAAAATGGGAAAATAAAACCTAAAAAAACAAAGAAAAAACATAAATCAGAAGATCAAAAACTAAAAAAAGAGTTGGAACTTGGAGCAAAATCTTTAAG
>CBETOJ010000003.1:0-19774 GCA_965537725.1 uncultured Campylobacterales bacterium
GAATCGTTGATCCAAATCCAAAACCTAAAAACAGTATAACACTCTGCGATAGATTTTTTTCAAAGATCACAAAAAAAGTAGTGATAATTAATGCAATAAAACTAAGAATAATCAATAAGCCTATCATTGTTTTTTCTCCATCTCATCAATTCCACTTTTATTTAAAAATCCATTTTTTAAATATGAACTTCTTCCTAAAATAGTAGCCGATAGTGGATTGGTTAATAAAACGAATAGAATTAATAAGGAGAGTTTAAACCATAAAGTTGGTTCTAAACAAATTGCTCCTAATAGAACTAAGATCGTTCCTAAAGTGGAAGATTTTGTCCCTGCATGCATACGAGAAAGAAGATCAGGCATTCGTAAAAGCCCTAATGCACTAATAAGTAAAAAAAGTGCCCCTAATACCATAAAGATAAAACCAAGAATATCAAACATCTTTTTTATCCTCCTCTTTATCTACTATACTAAATCTAGCAAAAAGAATCACTCCTAAAAAGCCTAAAATACCAAAAACAAAAGCAATATCTATATACAAACTACTTTTAAACTCAATACTTAATACCACTAATAATGAAATTGCAATGATATTCATCACATCAAAAGATATTACACGATTAAAAAGATCTGACCCTTTTAAAAATCTTATAAAGGCTATGAAAAGTGCAATAACGATTAATAAAACTATAAAACTACTCATATATCTCCAATTGTTATTTTTTTTTATTATGACATATTTAGATAACAGTTTAATAACAATTATCAACTTTAAAAAGATTTAGGGTTTACTAATGCTTTTTGTACATAGTTCAAATACTGATCCCTTGGGATCTCTTTTGCTCCAAAACTCATCAGGTGTTTGGTGTAAATCTGGGAATCAATCAGCCAAAACCCTTGCTTTTTTAGATGCTCCACTAGTTTTACAAGAGCAACTTTGCTCGCATCACTTTTTAAACTAAACATTGATTCCCCACAAAAAATATCACCAATAGCAACACCATATCCACCACCTACAAGTTGCCCTTGATAATAGCTTTCAAAACTATGTGCATGGCCTAAATGATGAAGTTCACAATAGGCTTCAATCATATCATTTGTGATCCAAGTGCCATCTTGATCCATAAAATGGGGTCATCCTCATTATACCAAGGAAAAATTCCTTGGGAGTAACCATACATAATTCTATTAGGACTTAAGTCTCCTCCATACGCAAGGATGCCCTCATCACTTGCATATTTTGGATCTGGAAAAGTTAAATTAAATCTGCTTAATGAAAAAATATCCATACAAAATTTTATTTATTTATTGGTCCTAGTTGCTCACCTGCTAGTAGGTGAAAGTGGATATGACTAACCTCTTGTCCACCATTTTGTCCAATATTTGTTATAAGTCTATATCCATCACTTTTTACTCCTAAGCTCAAAGCAACTTCTTGGATAAATGGTGTCATTTCTGACATAATATTTGGTGTCATCTCATTGAAAGACTGAACATGAACTTTTGGGATTATAAGCACATGGATTTTTGCTTGTGGATTAATATCCTCAAATGCTAAAAAATTTTCATTTTCTAAAACTGTTTTATTTGGGATCTCCCCTTCAACTATCTTGCAAAATATACACATATATCTTCCTTTTTCAAACTTTTCAAAAGTATAACCAAACTATAATAAATCTTTAAGTATAATCCAAAGCCAAAATGTAAAGATAAATAGAAGGAGAGCTATTTGCAAGAGTGGATCGAAAAAATACAAACCTGTGATTCTTTAGAATCTTTAGAATCTTTAAGAGTAGATATCTTAGGGAAAAAAGGTGTCTTAACTACAGAGTTTGCAAAAATGAAAGATATTCCAAGTGATGAGAAAAAACTATTTGCTCAGCATCTTAATCAACAAAAAGCAAAAGTAACTGAAGCACTGGAAACCCAAAAAACACTTTTATTAGCAAAAGAGTTAGAGAAACAATTAGAAGCTGAGAAGATTGATGTAACAAAATTTGAGCCATCGAAAAACAATGGAGCATATCACCCTGTTGCAGCAACTCTTGCAAAGATTACAACATATTTTCAAAACTTAAACTTTAGTGTTGAAGATGGTCCTTTAGTTGAAGATGATTTTCATAACTTTGAAGCTCTTAATCTTCCTGCATACCATCCAGCTAGAGATATGCAAGATACATTTTATTGTAACGATAAAATGGTACTTCGAACACACACCTCTCCAGTTCAGATTCGAAGTATGATGAAGCAACAACCTCCAATTAGAATGGTAGCACCTGGAAGTGTTTTTAGAAAAGATTTTGATCTTACGCACACTCCCATGTTCCACCAAATAGAAGGTCTTGTAGTTGAAAATGGAGATACCATCTCTTTTGCAAATTTAAAATTTGTAATGGAAGAATTTTTACACCATATGTTTGGGGATGTAAATATACGGTTTCGTCCATCATTCTTCCCATTTACTGAACCTTCAGCTGAAGTTGATATCAGTTGTATCTTTTGTAAAGATGAAAAAACTGGTAAAAATGAGGGATGTAGAGTATGTTCCCATACTGGCTGGCTTGAAGTTTTAGGATGTGGTATCGTAGATCAAAATGTATTTAAAGCAGTAAACTATGAAAATGTAAGTGGTTATGCTTTTGGACTAGGAATTGAAAGATTTGCTATGCTGATTCATAAAATTGGAGACCTCCGATCTTTATTTGAAAGTGACATTAGACTATTAGGACAATTTAGATGATTATTACAAGAAAATGGTTACAAGAATCTATTGACATATCAAAAATAAGTACACAAACTTTATGCAAAGCTCTTAACTCTTTAGGACTTGAAGTTGATAGCAGTGAGAGAATTCTTATCCCAAACGGTGTAGTTGTAGGGAAAGTTGAGTCTTGCGAAAAACATCCAGATGCAGATAAACTAAACGTTTGTCAAGTAAATATTGGAGCCAAGATAGAGCAAATCGTATGCGGTGCTAAAAATGTTGCTGCTGGACAAACAGTAGCAGTTGCAACTGTGGGGACTGTTTTAGGAGAAGACTTTAAAATCAAAAAAGCGAAACTTCGAGGGGTTGAATCTAATGGTATGATCTGTAGCTCAACTGAGATTGGGCTTCCAAAACTTAATAATGGGATCATGGTTTTAGATAACTCTATTGGTAAGCTTATCATAGGAAAAGAGCTTAATGAGTATCCACTATTAAATGATGAAATTGTTGAGATAGAGCTTACTGCAAATAGAGGAGACTGCCTTAGTATTCATGGAATTGCTAGAGAGCTTGGAACATATTTTAATCTCCCTATTAATAATTTTGATATTATCAATAACAGTAATAATATGGGTATTGGACAAATTTTTGATGTGCATTATGATACACAATGTGAAGCAAGTCTTATTTATAAAGCTGTAAACCTTGAAGAGTTTTCTTTAAAACTGCTTCATCATGTTCGTGCAGCATTTATTGATCAACTTAAACAAAATGACATCCAAACAGCTATTGCTTATGTAACCCATGAAACGGGTACACTACTCAATGGATACAGTAGATCTGCTTCAAATCAAGATGAGAAAATAGCTACCCTTAAAGTACAAAAAGATAAAAATGGATTTGATACAGTTACTGGGAAAGAGCTTCTAAGTACTATAGGGATTGAAGCAGGTTTAATTGAAACACCAAGTGAAGATATTATCCTAGAGGCAAGTTATACAAATCCTGATAGTCTAGCTCAACGTGTTTTTGAAAAACACAAAGCAACTGGAGAGATCTACTATCGTGCATCAAGAGGGAGTGAGCCGGATCTTACAGGTGGAATTGATCGAATCACCTCTTTACTCTCAGCCTGTGGAGCTACTATCTATAATGGAAGTAAAAACTTTTTAAATGATATTGAACAAACTATCATCCATCTAAATATAGAGCAATTAAATGCTATTATAGGTCAAGATATTGAACTTAACAAAGTGATTCAAATATTAAGCTCTTTAGGTTTTGGGGTAAGACAAAATGATCATAGCTCAATCAGCATTAATGTCCCTTATTTTAGACATGATATTAAAAATGTGGCTGATGTAACAGAAGAGATTGTAAGAGTTATAGGGATTGATAATATCAAATCAAAACCTCTTTTAATGCAAGAGTTAAACAATAATAATGCTACATCTCATAGATTAGTTTTACAAAATGAACTAAGATCACGTGCAATTAATCAAGGGTTCTTTGAGACAATCACTTATGCTTTTACAAATAGAGAACTTTTAGAAAAATATAACTTTGATACGGTTTATAAAAAATATGATGTTTTAAACCCAATTGTCAATGAGCTAAATACTTTTAGAACAACTTTTGCCCTTAACCTTATTCAAGCAGTTTCACATAATGTTAAACTAGGATTTAAGAAAGTTGCTCTCTTTGAACTTGGAACGCTATTTGATAAAAGTAGAAATGAAGAGAAGGCATTTGGATTTATTTTTAGTGGAGAAGAAAGTGCACCAACGTTAAAAAATCAAGGAAAGCCTGAAGATATTACATTTTTTGATTTTGCAGAAAAACTCTCGGCAATCTTTGGTGATATATCCCTTCAACCTATGAAAAAGATAGTAAATGATTCTATCCATCCATACCAAAGTGCTGACATTATACTTGATGGGAAAACTATAGGAAGTGTATATAAACTACATCCTACAGTCGCTGATGATTTTGATATTTCAAAAGAAACATTCCTTGCTGAGATTAAACTTGATCAACTTGTAACAGAAACAGTTTTAGCAAATGACATCTCTAAATTTCAAAGTTCAAGAAGAGATATTAGTATAGTAGTTCCAAAAACTATGGAATACAAAAACATTAAAAAAGTGATCGATTCACTTAAAATTGAAGAGATCAAACAATATAACCTAATTGATATCTATACAGATGAAAATTTAGGTGAAAATGAGAGTTTAACGATCAATTTTGTCCTTCAATCAAATGAGAAAACATTTACAGAAGATGATATCAATGAGATTATGGATAAAGTTATTGGAAAATTAAAAGATGATCTTGGAGTGGAGTTAAGATAATGAAAAATTTAACAGTTGAAAAATTAAATAAACCATTTAATGTAGTTATTGATAATATTGCCAGCGATAAATCAATCTCTCACAGATGTGCAATGTTTTCACTACTAAGTGATAAGCCATCAACTGTTAAAAACTTCCTTCGTGGTGAAGATACTATGGATTCACTTCGAATTGCTGAAAAACTAGGCGCTACTATTGAAGATAATGGAGAGATCATCACCATCACACCTCCTCAAAATTTAAGTGAACCAGATGATGTTTTAGATTGTGGAAATGCTGGAACTGGAATGAGACTCTACGCTGGACTACTTGCTGGAATAGAGGGAAGTTTTGTTTTAACTGGAGATAAATACTTACGAAATAGACCTATGAAAAGAGTAGCTGATCCATTACGATCAGTTGGAGCAAAAATAGATGGAAGAGAAGAGGGAAATAAAGCACCCCTTCATATTAGAGGAGGAAAGCTTGATCCTTTTAAATACCACTCTCCAATCGATTCAGCACAAGTAAAATCAGCTCTTATTTTAGCTGCACTTAAAGCTGATGAGAAATCTTACTATAAAGAGGATCTTTTAAGTAGAGACCATACTGAGCGAATGCTTAATGGTATGGGTGCAAATATCACTACAAATAGTGATGGATGGATAGAGATAGCACCAGTAAAAGGACCTTTAAAACCTTTAAATATTACAGTTCCAACAGACCCATCAAGTGCTTTTTTCTTTGCAGTTGCTGCTGCTATTGTACCAAATGCAAGTGTCACTTTAAAAAATGTTACATTAAATCCAACACGAATTGAAGCCTATAAAGTGCTTCAAAGAATGGGTGCAGATGTTGAATTTAAAGAGATTGAAAATATCTATGAGCCTCTTGGAGATATTATTGTAAAACATAAAGAACTTAACGGAGTAACAGTAGAAGAGAATATAGCTTGGCTTATTGATGAACTACCAGCTCTTAGTATTGCTATGAGTATTGCAAATGGAAAAAGTTTAGTAAAAAATGCTAAAGAGCTTCGAGTAAAAGAGAGCGATCGAATAAGCGCTGTTGTAAACAATCTTAAACTATGTGGTGTAGGATATATTGAATATGAAGATGGATATTTAATAGAAGGAGATGCAACATTAAATAAAGCAACTATCAACTCCCATGGAGACCATAGAATCGCTATGAGCTTTGCAATTGCAGGACTTCTAGCTGGAATGGACATAGAAGATACTGAATGTATAGAAACATCATTTCCAAACTTCCTAGAGATATTGGAAACTTTAAGAGGCTAAAGTGAAAGTCAAACTTGCCTCTAGCTATGGATTTTGCTTTGGTGTAAAACGAGCTATTAATATCGCAGAACAACACCAAAATAGTGCTACTATGGGACCACTTATCCATAATCAAAAAGAGATAGACAGGCTAAAAACAGATTTTCATGTGGGTCTGTATCAAAATCTTGATGATGTTGAAAAAAATGATACAGTTATCATACGAACTCATGGAATTCCCAAAAACGATCTTCAAGCTTTAAAATCAAAAAATGCAAAAGTGATCAATGCAACCTGTCCATTTGTTACAACACCACAACAGATCGTTAAAAAAATGTCTACTGAGGGGTATAGTATCTTGATCTTTGGAGATGAAAATCACCCTGAAGTAAAGGGGGTTAAGAGCTATTGTGAAGATGATATTCATGTAATTTTAGAGCCAAGTGAGCTTAAAAATATCACGTTTAAATATGATAAAATAGCAACCGTTGCCCAAACTACGAGAAAAAAAGAGAAATATTTAGAGATCGTAAATGCTCTTATTTTAAAAAACAAAGAGGTTCGCGTCTTTAATACCATTTGTGATGCAACCTTTGAAAATCAAGATGCTGTTCATGAGCTTTCCCATGAGGTTGATATTATGATAGTGATTGGTGGAAAAAACTCTTCAAATACTAAACAACTCCTTATGATCGCAGAGGAAAACTGCAAGAATAGTTACTTAATTGAGGATGAAACTGAACTAAACTTAGAATGGTTTGAGGGGAAAAAACTTTGCGGTGTTACTGCAGGAGCGTCTACTCCAGATTGGATTATAAAAAAAGTTATCAGCCAAATCGAACTATATTAAGCCACCTTTAGATATAATGACAATTATTTAAATAAAAGGGTAGGCAAGTAATGAAATTTGAAGATTTTGAAATAGAAGGTGAAGACTTCGCAACATTGTTGGAGGAGAGCGAAAAAAAATCTGAAACCAATACAGTAACAGAGGGTGAGATCGTTATCATCAATGATGATAACTTTGTAGTAAGTATCTCAGGAAGAGAAGGAAGAATTCCTTTAAATGAGATCACAAACAATGATGGAACAATCAAGTATACAGTTGGAGAGACTATTCCAGTTGTTATCACAGGTACAAGAGGTGAAAACTTATCTCTTTCATACAAAAAAGTATTACAAAAAGAGAAATTTGACCAATTTGTTGAAAAGTATGGTGAAGAACCAGAAGATGTTACAATCGAAGGTACAATTATTTCAGTTAAACCAAGAGCTGGTTTCGTAATCCAAGATGATGATGGGATGGAATACTTTATGCCAATGGCACAAGGGTTTTTAAAAGCTCATGGTGCAGTTGGAAAAAAAGTAAAAGCTGCAGTTTTAAAAGCAAAAAAAGAGACTACGAGTATTGTTGTTTCTAGAAAAAAACTTATCGAACAATCTCAAAAAAACAAAGAAGAAAAAATCACTGAACTTATGAAAGACAATGAACCAAAAACTGGTACTGTTAAAAAAATCACTAGTTATGGTATGTTTGTTGATATGGGTGGAATTGATGGCTTAGTAAACTACAACGAGATCAGTTATAAAGGTCCAGTAAACCCAGCAAACTATTATGCAGAGGGTGATGAAGTTATTGTTGTAATGAAATCTTATGATAAGGAGAAAGGTCACCTTTCATTATCAATCAAAGATGCACTTCCAAATCCATGGGAAGAGATGAGAGATGCATTAGAAGTTGGTGATACTATTACAGTAACTGTATCTAACTTTGAATCTTATGGTGCATTTGTTGATCTTGGAAATGATATTGAAGGTCTTTTACACATTTCTGAGATCACTTGGAATAAAAACATCAAAAGTCCTAAAGAGTATTTAGAGCTTGGAGAAGAGATCAATGTAGAAGTTATCGATCTTGATTGTGATAAAAAAAGACTAAGAGTAAGTTTAAAATCTCTTCAAGCAAAACCATTTGAAACATTTACTAAAAACTACAAAGTTGGAGATGTTGTAAAAGGAACTGTTGCAACGATCACTGATTTTGGTGCATTTATCAACCTTGGTGAAGTTGATGGTCTTTTACACAATGAAGAAGCATCTTGGGATAATGGATCTAAATGTAAAGATCTATACAAAAAAGGTGATGAAGTTGAAGTAAAAATCATCAAAATCGATACTGAAAAAGAGAATGTATCTTTAAGTGTAAAATCTTTACAAGACTCTCCAGCTCAAAGATTTGATAAAGAGTATAACAATGGTGATATCATCAAATCAACTGTAAAAGATATTAAAGATTTCGGTGTATTTGTAAAACTTGCAGATAATTTAGATGGTCTTATTAGAAAAGAAGATCTTCTTAAAAAAGAGGAAGAGACTGAAGAGCTTAAAGTTGGTGACGAGATCGAAGCTGTTGTTGTAAATATTGATAAACAAAAAAACAGAGTAAGACTTTCTGAGAAAAGATTAGCTTCTCAAAAAGAGAGAGATATGCTTAAATCTGTAAATGATGACACTTCAATGACTTTAGGAGATGCATTAGTAGGAAAACTATAAAAATAGTTTATTACTAAGATGGAGAAGAGATAGAATGAATAAACCTACAATAGTTGTATGTGATCATATCCATGAGAGTGGATTAGAGATCTTAAAAAACAATAAAGATATAAACTATGTATATGCTGCTGATATTGATAAAACTGCCCTTTTAGACAAAATTGCAGATGCAGATGTTTGTATCACAAGAAGTTCAACAGATGTTGATGAAAAATTTTTAAATGCTGCAAAAAATTTAAAAGCAGTAGTAAGAGCTGGTGTTGGCTATGATAATGTAGATATGGAAGGATGTTCAAAGCGAGGGGTTATCGCTATGAACGTTCCAACTGCAAATACAATAGCAGCTACTGAGCTTACAATGACTCATATGCTTTCTTGTATGAGAAAAATGCCTTATGCCCATTCTCAATTAAAAGATCAAAGAATCTGGAAAAGAGAAGACTGGTATGGACAAGAACTTTATGGAAAGAAATTAGGAATCATTGGGTTTGGTAATATTGGACATAGAGTTGGGATTAGAGCCAAAGGATTTGAAATGGATGTAGTTACTTACGATCCATATATTCCTGCAAGTAAAGCAACTGACCTTGGAGTTTCTTATACAACGAATTTTGATGATATTTTAGCGTGTGATATTATCACTATCCATACTCCAAAAAATAGTGAAACGATCAATATGATTGATAAAGCAGAGATTGCAAAGATGAAAGATGGTGTTATTCTTATCAACTGTGCAAGGGGTGGATTATATAATGAGGAAGCTCTTTATAACAACCTAAAATCTGGTAAAATAGCAATGGCTGGTATTGATGTATTTAATAAAGAGCCTGCAATTGATCATCCATTACTTGATCTTAATAATGTAACAGTAACAGCTCACCTTGGAGCAAATACAGTTGAGTCTCAATATAAAATTGCAACTCAAGCTGCAAATAATGCTATTAAATCAGCTAAAGGGATAGGATATCCACATGCTCTTAATCTTCCAATTGATGAGACAAAGATCCCATCTTTTGTAAAACCATATCTAGAGCTGACTCAAAAAATGGGATATCTTTTAGCACAGATGGATAAAACAGTTATCGAATCTATAAAAGTAGAAGCTGAGGGTGAAATTGCAGAGTATCTTGAATCACTTTCTACTTTTGCTGTAGTTGGTGCGTTATCTCACTCTTTAAGTAATGAGAAGATCAACTATGTAAATGCTACATTTGTAGCTGAAGAAAGAGGTATTAAACTTGAAACTTCAGAGCATACAAATAATAGTCCATTTAAAAACCAAGTAAGTGTTAAAGTAACTACTAAAAACGGTTCAAACATTACAGCTGGAACTATCTTTGAAGAAGATGTTCAAAGAATTGTAAGGATCAATGACTTTGTAATGGATATTGAACCAAGTGGAAAAATGATCCTATTTACAAACTCTGATGTTCCGGGTGTTATTGGAAATGTTGGAAAAACACTTGGAGATGAGAAAATAAATATCTCAGACTTTAGACTTGGACGAAGTAAAGATGGTGCATTAGCAGTTATCTTAGTAGATGACAATGTATCTGATTCAGTACTTGAAAAACTAGCAAATCTTGAAGCAGCACGTTCTGTTTCTTATGCTGAAATATAAAAACTAAAAGGAGAAATACCTTATGGCAATAGGGATGAGTGAGCTTAAAAAAGGTCTTAAAATAGAACTAGATGGAGTTCCATTTAAAATTATGGAATATGCACATGTAAAACCTGGAAAAGGTGCAGCATTTGTAAGATGTAAGATTAGAAACTATTTAAATGGTAAAACTATAGAAAAAACATTCCATGCTGGGGACAAATGTGAAGTTCCAGATCTCCAACAAAAAACTATGCAGTTTTTATACGATGATGGTGAGATGCTTCAATTTATGGATAATGATACATATGATCAAATCGGTCTTACTCCAGATCAAGTAGGTGATGCTGAGAAATGGATCATTGATGGGATGAATGTTGATATGATGTTCTTTAAAGGGGAAGCTATAACGGTTGAGCCTCCAATGACTGTAGAGATGAAAGTAGTTGAGACTCCACCTAACTTTAAAGGTGATTCTCAAGGTGGGAAAAAACCTGCTACTATTGAATCTGGTGCAGTGGTTCAGATCCCTTTTCATATTGTTGAAGGTGATATGATTAAATGTGATACAAGAACTGGTGAGTATCTCGAAAAAGTTAAATAAAAATGGCTAAACTTTTCGCGGATTACTCTGCGATAAAGTTGCCTCTTCATCAGTCACTTACTACACGTAAGCTCCTTCTTCAGAAACAACTTTCTCTTGGTACTCCACAAAAATCTTAACCATTTTAACGTAAGGTAACTATGAATAAAAAACAACTTATTATTTTCGATATGGATGGTACACTTATTGATAGTGGAAATGTTATAACAAATACTATAAATTACGTAAGATCTAATCTAGGTCTTGAAGCTATAGAAAAATATGAGATGTTAGAAAAACTCAATGATCCTACTATTAACTCAGCTAAATATTTTTATGGAACTAAAGAGTTTACTGATGAACAGACAAAACTGTTTCATGAATACTATGATACCCACTGCATTAGTGATATTGTTTTATATGATGGAATATTGGAGCTTTTAAAGGCTCTAGAAGCCAAAAACTGTATTTTAAGTGTTGCAACCAATGCTTCTAGAGAATTTGCCTTAAAGATGCTAAAACACTTAGAAATAGAGCATTGTTTTACAAGTGTTACTGGAGCCTCATGTGTTCCAAATCCAAAACCTCACCCAGATATGATATTAAAAACTCTAAATGAATCTAAAATTGATCATAAAAATGCTGTTTTAATTGGAGATAGTCATAAAGATAGATTAGCAGCAAAAGCTGCTAATATTGATGGAATTCTAGTGAACTGGGGATTTACCGATCACAAAGAGTATGATGCAATCACAGATGTAACGCAACTACATCAACACTTATTAAAACTTATTTAATTTTATGACTCTTTGAGTTCTTTTTTATGAACAACAGTTTCAATATCCATAATTACAAGCATTTGGTTGTTTTCAAGTCTTACAAACCCTTTTAAGTATTTAGAAGGGATCCCTGAACCCATATCAGAAACTGGATATAAAGACGCAGAGTCTAATTTTTGAACATCATCAACTCTATCAACAACTAATCCTAACATTCTATTATCATCTGTTATAACTGCAATAACTGCAGTATTTTCATCATATTTTACTTCACCAGTATTAAACTTAATTCTAATATCTAAAATTGGTACCACTTCACCTCTTAGGTTAATTAATCCTTTTACCCAGCTTGATGTATTTGGTAATGTTGTAATTAGTTCTGGATATGTCAAAATCTCTCTAATTTTTGGTAACTCTACCGCGTATTTCATCTCACCTAAAATAAATGTCATATACTCATCTGAGTTCATACTATTATATTCTGCCATGTTAATCCCCTATTTTTATTAATCATATAATATACAAATATAAATTAAAGAATAATTATTTACAAAAGATTCATACTATTATATTGCTTGTTTTTGCATCACCTTACAATCTACACTATATTTTGAGTCTTGTAATGTAATTATATCATTTTCTTGTGTATCTTCTAAATTAATTATCCTATTATTTTTATTTAATTGAACAAAACCCTTTTTATCTTTTCTTTTTGGATCGTTCATCACTAAACTTTTTTGCAATAATTCTAAACTATTTTGTTTTCTTTGAAGAACTTGTAAAAAACTATTTTTCAACTGCTCTTGTGTTTGTATAATTGAGCTTTGAATTTGTTCAAATCTTCGATTTAAAGAGTGTTGTTCAAAACTTTTTTTAATATGAGTTAATTGCTGCTCTTTATAATATAAAATGGTCTTAAACTTATTTGAAAAGTCATTTGATACACTATCTACATAAATTCGGAGCTCATTGATATCTGGAGTTGATATTTCTATAGCATTTGACGGAGTACTTGCTCTTACGTCCGCTACAAAGTCACTGATCACAAAGTCACTCTCATGTCCTACTGCACTTATAATAATACTTTGTGCTTCATAAATAGCAACTGCAACGATCTCTTCATTAAAAGCCCAAAGATCTTCTATACTTCCTCCACCACGTCCTACGATCATAATAGCGCGTTTATTACTATTTAAAGCTAAAGAATCAGCATATTTAATAGATCGTACTATAGATTCTTTTGATCCTTCACCTTGCACTAAAGTTGGGATAAGGATCATTTTTGCTAGTGGATATCTATGTGAGAGGATCTTTTTCATATCTTCTATAGCAGCTCCTGTATTTGAAGTTACTACATATATCTCTTCTACAAACTTTGGCAATGTTTTTTTAATAGATTGATCAAAATACCCTTTTATTTGAAGTTTTGTTTTGAGTTGCTCATAAGCTAAAGCTAATGCCCCTACTCCACTTGGCTCGATCTTATTACATAAAAGCTGATAGTTTCCCCTTGGAGTATATACGGTTATGCTTCCTTGTATAACAATCTTTTGTCCCATCTCTAAACGAAACTTTAACCTAGAAGCATTTCCTCGAAACATTACACATGATATTGTAGATTTTTCATCTTTTATAGAAAAGTATATATGCCCAGAATTATGATAAGTAAGGTTTGATATCTCACCTTCCACATAGATATTGGAAAAAGTTGTTTCAAGTACCCCTTTTATCTGCTCATTTAGCTCACTTACACTAATTGGTGCGTTCATATTTTCCTAGCAATGATAGTAGTTGAAATATCTAAAGAATACCCTTTAATAAATATAGGCTCTAACCCTACCTCTTTAAGCTCACTGCAAAGCTGTTCTGTAGTCACAAAGTTTTCAATAGACTCTGGCAAATATGTATAGGCATCTTTATTTTTTGAAACTAACCCACCGATATGAGGCATAATATTATTAAGATAAAACTTTGATAATTTTGCAAATGGATCTGTTTTTTCATTTTTAGTAAACTCTAAAATCGTACAAATCCCATCTTTTTTTAAAACCCTTGCAAACTCAGCTAGCCCCTCTTTTCTTTTTACAACATTTCGAATCCCATATGAGATAGAGATAATATCTACACTTTCACTTTCAAGTGGCATCTCCTCAGCTCCAGCTTCTATAAATGTTCTATGGGGTATTTTAGTTTTCCCTACTTCCATCATCCCAACACTTGGATCAACTCCAACAATATCATCTAGCTCTATACCATTGTACTTTGCAATATTCTCCCAATCGATCATTAGATCACCTGTACCACATGCTACATCTACAATCTTTTCAATGTGAGCATGTCCATAAAAGTTATATACTAAGTTACAAGCTTTTCTTCTCCATGTTTTATCGATACCCATACTTAATATTCTATTTGCCAAATCATATGTTTTAGCAATATCATTAAACATTTTTACAATCTCTTCTTGACTCTGTTTTTTCTCTTCCACTAATTCTAATCCTATAAAATAAACTTTGCTACTAAAAGCCCTAAAACAAATCCTATATTCAATGCAATGACTATTTTCATCACTTCAAGCTTTTTATCAAGTTTTGGCATATATTGCATAACTTTTTCTTGTCGCTCTACACTCTCATCAAAGTTTTGTGTTACCTGATCAAGCTTTTTTATTGTTTGAGCTAAACTAAGCTGAGCTAATTCAAATTGTTCTGTTAGCTCTTTTGCCTGCTTAAAACTCATATCACTCATAATACACCTTATTTATTGATTGTAATCCACTTATCAAGAGTACAAAATATTCCATTTAAACTCCCAAGTACATAATCTTTTGCTTCTGTTTGAAGACGTTTGAAAAAAAGATATTTTAAAGCAGCTTCTCTATCACTTTTCTCTTTTGCATCTAGAGCTTTTTGTTGAAAATCTGTATTATTATGAGCCATCTCCCATACAGTACTTCCTAGATATCTACTCATAGTGATGATCTTATCGTTTTTTACTGCAAAATATTTTGGATCATGGACAAAATCCATAATTGTCGAATCACTTCCTAAATATTTATGTCCAAAAAAGTTAATAAACTGCTCTTCTAAATAATCTTGTTCAGATGAAATTGCACGGTTTAGGGCAAAAAAGAGATTATCTGTAGAGTTTCTCTCAATCTTTCGAAGCTTTTTCATAGTTGCAATAGCATTTTTTCCATCGAGTTCCCCATCACCCATTGGAACGATCCATTTAATATTATTAAATGATCCTACTTTTGCAATCTCTTCGAGCACTAAAGTTGAAGTTTTATTTCCACCAACATCTACGATCACTTCATGATTATCATCCATTAAGATCATCTCATCTAGTTGTGTAATATTATTAGTCTTAAGCATCTTTTTATTCACTATTTGAGTTCTTGTAAAACTTTGTGAATCATTATTTTCATCATCTATCTCAATATAAGTGATTTTTTTCCCATGTCGCTTATAAAGATAAGGGGCAATGACCTGCATAGCTACTGTTGACTTTCCTACACCACCTTTGGTTTGAGGGATAATGATCATCTTATGCTTCCTTCAATTTAATATGCTTAGATTTTAGCAAAAGTTTAGTTTATTATTGCTTTGAAATATTGAGATTCTTGATCACAGAAAAGTTTATATTTTGTAGCATCTATCGCTTGTCCCTCTTCATCTATTTCAACTACAACTATTTGTAAAACTGATTTACAATTATTTGGTACTTCAAAGTGTCCGCCAAGACCAGTTAATGCTTTTTGGATAGGGATCTTACTATCCATCCCTATCACATTATCCCTACATCCTGTAAGTCCAATATCTGTCACATAAAAAGTTCCCTCAGTGATCTCTAGATCATCTGTTCCTACATGGGTATGAGTTCCACAGATACTACTTACTTTCCCTTTTAGCATCTGCATTAAAACTCTTTTTTCAGAGGTAACTTCCGCATGAAAATCGATAAAAATATGTTTAATATCTTCTTTTTGTAGCTTTTGTATAAGTTCCATTGCATGAGTAAAAGGATTTAATACTTGGGGCATAGTATAGAGTCCCATAAGATTTATCACTGCTACTTTTGTCCCATTAAGCTCAAGTACTTTTACTCCACTACCAGGTACCCCATCTGGATAATTATCAGGACGAAGAACAGGTTTTGTCTCAAAAAGAGTTAAAATATCTTTTTTTTTATCCCAAGAGTGATTTCCACCCGTGATAAGATCTATCCCTGCATTAAAAAGTTCCGCTGCATTTTTGACTGTTAAACCAAATCCATGACTTGCATTTTCCCCATTGGCAACTACAAAATCTATAGCGTGTTCTTCTTTAAAAGCTTGAAGTTTTTGTTTCACTATTTTTCGACCAGGACGTCCTACAATATCCCCTATAAATGCAACTTTCATTAAAACTATTTCTCTATTACTTTATGTAAGGATACTTCAAAAACAGCACCCTCATTTTTATTATAAGCGATTATCTCACCGTTTTGCTCATTAATGATCTTTTTGGCAATATTAAGCCCAACACCAATACCACCACTCTCTTTAGTACTTACAAAAGGATCAAATATCTTGTCTAAAATATCTTTATTGATCCCCCCAGCATTATCTTGAAAATATACTTTTACTCTATCTTCAGTCTCTTCTAATTTAATATGTAATGCTCTTGCATCATAATCATCTATCTTGACTAATTCATCTAAAGCATTATTAATAATAACGATCCAAACTTGTTCTATTCTTTGTTTTTGTACATTACTTTTTAGCATAAACTTGTCTTTTTTCATCTCTGAGCTGAAAAGCTCACCATTGATATAGATCTTACTTTTAGCAATCATTGCATTTTGAGAGATTGTAAGCGCTGTTAATAAGGTATTATAGATATTTACAATTGTTTTCATCTCACTTGATGCTTGAGAGACTTCTCTCATAGATTCAACAATATTTGCAACCCTATTGATCCCATCAAGTATCCTACCACTGATCTCTTCCATACTTTTTTTAATATCACTCTCAGGAAGATCCTCAATATCAAATTGCATCAATTCAAAGTTCCCTTTTATATATGTTAAAGGGGTATTGATCTCATGGGTAATTCCAGCTGCTAATGCTCCAATGGAGCTGAGTTTCACACTTTTAAGCTGTTCTTCTTGAATAATCTCCATCTGCCTTGTATTTCGCTCAACCTCTTCCATAACTTTTTGACTTAAAAGCTCATTGGTCTGCTCTAGTTTCTTTTTATCCTCTAAAGAGTTAATAACCACAACAAAACTTCTATTATCAGGAAGCTTATTGAGTGAAAACTCTATATATACTGGAACTCCTAACTTGTTATAACAAGACTTCTCTATATGGGATACTACTCCTTTTTCATTTGCTGTTCGTAAAGCCTCTTTTGCATCTTCTAAAGAACCTTCCGTAGTCATCTCTAAACAGTTTTTTCCAATCATCTCTTTTGGTGTGTATCCAAAAAGTTCATGATATACATGGTTGACGCTTAAAAAATTCCCCTCTAGATCTATAGTTCCTATTCCACTATTTGCAAATCGGATGATCGCATCATGTTTTTCTATCTGATCTTGAAGTAATATTTTATTTGTGATATCTGTTCTAACTGCTGTATAAGCTACAATATTTCCTTCAATATCATATTGAGGTTCTATAAATGCTTTCACCCAATAATAATCACCATTTTTTGTTCTGTTTTTTATTTTACCATTCCACGGTTTTCCTAAAGAGATAGTTGCCCACATCTTTTGAAAGATCTCATCCTCCATATCAGGATGTCTTACTATAGAATGGGATTGACCGATAAGTTCCTCTTTTGAAAATCCAGAGATCTTACAAAATGCTTCACTTGCATCAATAATAACCCCATTAGTGTCTGTAGTTGAACGGATCACATAACGGTCTAAAATTTTTAAAGATTCTTGAAGTTGATTAGTTTTTTCATCAATAATAGTATCAAGTTTTTTGTTTTTAGTCTCCAAATCACTTGTCTGTTGTAAAATAGACTTTGAGAATAATAGAGAAAAGAATATAGCTAATATTACTGCAATACCTATTAAGAGAACTAATGTAGTTACTATATCAGAAAATTGAAAGACAAAGTTTTTAAGGGTCTGACCCTGCAAATAAAATAAGTTTTTTTGCTCAATTAAATCAGAAAATCCATAAAAACTTAGACCCACAATAAAAATTGCGAATCCTAAGAAGGTAAAAAAAACCTTTGTTTTAAAAGCCATTAAAGAGGATGTATCTTAACCTAGAACTTCAGAGATTTTAGATTCAATAGCCTGTAAAGAATCAAATGGTTTCATAAGATAGTGTGTTGCACCATATTTATGCGATTTTAATACTTTATCAAGTGTTGAATACGCAGTCATCATAATAACTTTTAGATTAGGATTTTTAGCCATTAATTTCTCTAATGCATCTAATCCATTCATTTGAGGCATCATAATATCTAATAAAACAACATCATAAGTTGAATCTATAGAATCTACTGCAACCACTGGATTTAAATATGTTGTTACACTATATTTTTCATTTCTATTTAAAAATCTTTGAATCATACTTAAAATTTCATTTTCATCATCAACTATTGCTATTTTATATCTACCATTTTCCATTTTTTATCCTCTTTATTAATTAGTGTTCAAATAAATCTTTAGCAGCAACTTTCATCACTTGCTCATTTTTTTCTTCTAACATTCTATCTAAAATATCAAAAACATGCTGACTTGCATCTTCGATTTTTATAATTTTTTCTTCAATCACTTTTTTCGTACATACTACTGAGTTTCCTGAACACTCTTGAGCAAGGGAATTGGCTTCGTCATGTACGATTGCATGTGGCTTCGCAAGAGCATTATATGATCTTGTACCACTAAACTCAGATTTTCCTAGTCCTGTATCATACCATTTACCAAGTCTACACTCTTTGTGTGTAGCTGGCTTAAATTTAGTACTTTCACCAAAAAGTAATTGGTAAAGATTGTTTTTATAAATAACATGATCAAGTTTTGCAAGGTTAACAAATATTTTATTACTAACAGCTTCAACTTCAAAAACATTTCTTCCAGCATTTTTTTGGAAGGTATTCATCAGTTTAATAAGAACTTCAACTCTCTCTTTTGTCTCTTTTACAACTTTTGCTACTACATCTGAGCTTGCTTTCATCCGTGCTGTCTCTTCTTGAATAGAAACAACCACATCTTTAATCTCTTTTGCGGCATCTGCTGACCTTGAAGCAAGGTTTCTTACCTCTTGTGCAACAACTGCAAACCCTTTTCCAGCTTCCCCTGCAGTTGCAGCTTCAACAGCAGCATTGAGTGAAAGAATATTTGTTTGGAAAGCAATTTGATCAATTACAGTAATTGCACCAGCAATATCATCACTTTTTTGAACAAGATTTGTTACAATCTCATTTTCTGTTACGATCTGATCATTTAGATTATTAGTATCTTTTACGATACTTTGAGTTAAGCTTAGTCCTTCAGTAGAACCTGATGCAGTCTCTTTTGATTCTTTCATCATATTATCAAGCTCATCTAAAAGCTCTTGATATACTGTTTGTGTTCCAGTTAGAGACTGATTAATATTAGAGTTGTGTTTGTGAAGTAATCCATCATCTGCATTATCATGGATCGATGTTTTCACTAGTGAAACTACTGTAATATCACCAAACTGTTTATATGTGAGTTTTGCTTCACAATCCTCTACAAGTATTGTTTCAGCTTGATTAGAGATAGCACTTAAAAATGGTGCAGTATTTTTAATGTTTTGTTTCGCACGCTCATTTTGAAAAATAATATTTTTAGAACTATCAACAGCAATCAACCCCTCAGTAGTACTAAAAGAAGCAATATCTTGCATCTGCTGATATTTTTTTTCTAAAGATTGTATTTGACTTTGTGACTCCGAAGAAACCTGTTGAATCTC
>CBETOJ010000004.1:0-19385 GCA_965537725.1 uncultured Campylobacterales bacterium
AATGTTAAGCTAGATTAGATTTCAGTTCGAGAGTATCAGACTTGGTGGATACAAATAAAGGCTATAGTGTAGCACGCCTTAAAAGTGGTGATCCTTTTGTTTTTGGAAGAGGAGCTGAAGAGTTAACAGAGCTTGTAAATAGAGATATTCAAGCAGAAGTTATCCCTGGGATCAGTTCTTCAATTAGTGGATGCTCTACTGCGGGGATTCCTATTACAGCACGTGGGTATGCTGCTGGATTTACTGTAGTCTCAGCCCATCTAAAAGGCAATAGCATTAATCTTGATTGGGTAGAGCTTTTAGAAAAAGAGAATCATACAGTTGTAGTGTTGATGGGACTAAGCAGAGTAAAAGAGATAGTAGAAGAATCAAAAAGATTGGGAATACCACAAGATAAATTATGTGCCATCGTTTCCAATGCAAGTAGAGAAAATCAAAAAGTAAAAACCTGCTCATTATCAAATCTTGAAATCTGTTCACAAGATATGCAAAGACCAGCAATCTTGGTTTTTGGAGATGTGGTAAAGTTTACTACACTATTTAATACAAAGGATTAGAAAATGGAAAAATTACAAGAAGCATTGAATCAAAGAGATACAAAACAAAATAAAATAGAAAAAATAAAAGAGCTAAAAACTCCTCTAAGTGTATATGAAAAGTTAGAGAGTATTTGTCAAAATGGACTAGAAAATCTTGCTGATGAAGATGGATCATTTTTTTTAAAATGTTTTGGTCTGTTTTTAAAAAAAGATGGAAAGTTTATGCTTCGTATCCGTATTCCTGCTGGTCAATTAACTCCTGCACAAGCGATTAAGCTAGGAGAGGTATCGCAAAAGTATGGTGAGGATTATATAGATATCACGACAAGACAGCAGTTAGAGTTTCGATTTTTAAAGCTTGAAAATCTCTACACAGTACTAAAAGAATTGCAGAGTGTTGGAATCACCACTTTTCAAACAGGTGTTGATAACTTTAGAAATATAGTAACAAGTTCTTTTGATGGAGAAGGAGATACAAGTGTAATTACTTGTAAACCAATTATTGATGGTCTTCAATCGATCTTTTTAAATAATGATGCGTGGATAGGAACCTTGCCTAGAAAATTTAATACGGCAATTTTAGGAAACAGAATAAATGATTGTAATATCTATGGACATGATTGTTGTTTTATCCTAGCTCAAAGTGGTGAGGAAATCGGATTTAATATCTATCTTGGTGGAAAAGTTGGTGTACAAGCAAGTGATAGTGGTCTTTTTGTTAAAAAAGAGCAAGTCGTTCCTACATATAATGCAATTATCAATCTTTTTAAGAAATATGGATTTAGAGATAATAGAAATAAAAATCGTCTGCATTTTTTACTTGAAGCAGTAGGGATGGAAGAGTTTGTAAAAGCTATTAAAGAGTTTACTAAAATAGAATATCTTCCAAGTGGAAAGATTCTTGCAACTGATGAACACATTTTAAATAGCTCAGGAATCTTTGATCTAGATTCGAAGAAAAAAGCTTTACATTTTTCAATTCCAAGTGGAATATTTAAAGGGAGTGATCTTAAAAAAGTAGCAGAGGTCTCCTTTAAAATAGATGCAAAAATAAGATTATCAGTAGAACAAAGTCTTTATATCATCACTGATACAAATAATGTTGATCATATTAAAAATTCTGAGATATATCAAGAGTATTCAAAATATCAAAATATCAAAATATCTATTTTAATCATCAAATAGCGTGTGCTGGAACAGCAACGTGTGCTTTTGCAGTGATCCCTAATAAACCTGATGCTATTGAGATGTCAGAGTTTTTAAATAAAGAGGTTCCAATAGAAGATGGAAAGGTGCGACTCTATTGGTCAGCTTGTCCAAAAGGGTGTGGAATACATGGTGTTGGAGATATTGGATTTGAAGGGTGTAAAGCCAAAGATGAAGAGGGAAATCGAGTGGATGGTGTGAATATCTTTATAGGTGGAAGAGCGACAAAAGAAGCACGAGAAGCAGAAATATTTGCTAAAGCAGTTCCTTTAAGTGAGGCAAAATATATAATAAAAGAGTTATTGGAAAAATATAAAGAACATAAGCTTCCAAATGAATCTTTTGAAGCGTATTATCAAAGGACTAATTAAAAAAGTCCTTTTGCTCATCACTAAAGAATTTCCAATTAATTGGAACAATTTTCACAGGATCATTTTTTAAAAGACCTGTAAGATTTTTATTTAGTATCATCATTGAATTACATTTATGAAGTACCCCTACCATCCCTGGGAATCGTTTCTCAGATGGGGTAAAATATTCACCATCAAAAAATCCAGGAACAAGCGTGGTTCTTCCTTGTTTATTTTTAAGATCCTCACTTAGTTTTGTATGGATAAGATTATGATAGATATTTTTATTACCACTTAGTTTTTGTAAAATAACGGTTCCAAATACTTCAAAGATAAGTGCAGCTGCCAGAGGATTTCCAGGAAGATTTAAAATATATGTTGAGCCTATTTTCCCAAATACTGTTGGTTTTCCTGGTTTGATATGGATTCCATCAAAGATTACTTCCATCCCCATTTGAGTAAAAGCTTCCGCTGTAAAGTCAGCTTCCCCTACACTAATACCACCTGTAGTAATAATAAAATCTGCGTATAAAGAGTTTTGTATCATCTCTTGTAAAGATTCAACCGAATCATTCGCTTTTCCTGTAAAAGTTACATTGGCTCCAAGTTCATTTACACGAGCTAAAAGAGTAGGGGTGTTTGAATTAAAGATTTGATACTCTTTTATTTGTTCATAGTGGAGTTTTAGCTCTTCACCACTTGTAAAAACAGATACTTTTGCTTGTCTATACACTTTTACGTGAGTAACACCTTGTGAGGTAAGAAGGGCAATAGTTGCAAAGTTGATCTCATCACCCTCAGATAAAATTGCTTCATTCTCTTTGATATCTTCCCCTAAAAATCTTATATGTTGATTTTCACTAATTCCAGATGGGATCGCTATTTTATTCTCTTCAATAAGTTCAATCATCTCAACTGGAACTACAGCTTCAACGCTCGCTGGAACTCTAGCGCCAGTCATGATCTTGATACATTGACGTGGCTCAATTTGTGTCTCTTTTGGAGAGCCTGCAAATATCTCATCAACAACTGTTGCACTTCTTCCTGCATCAACTAGTTTTACTCCATAGCCATCCATTGCAGAGTTATTAAAAGGGGGTAAAGAGTATTTTGCAAACACTTCACCGGCACTGATTCTCCCATTACTATTTTCAATGGGAACTATCTCAAATGAAACTTTTTCAATTCGGTCTTTAATACGTCGTAGTGCTTCTTTTATACAAATTCCCATGATAAACCCTTATTTTTTAATAAAGTTATTATAGTGGGATTTTTATAAATTTCCTTGACATATGTCAAACTATAAATAAAATTTTTTGACTACAATTTGAAAATAGGAGTATATCATGTTAATAGATAGCTATAATAGAGAAGTTGATTATTTACGGGTTTCAGTGACACAAAGATGTAACTTTAGATGCCAATACTGTATGCCTGAAAAGCCATTCGAGTGGAGACCAAAAGAGGAGTTGCTTTCTTATGAGCAGATGTTTAAGTTTATAAAAGTAGCCATTGATGGTGGAATCAAAAAGATTCGCATCACTGGTGGTGAACCTTTGGTAAGAAATGATCTAGATAAGTTTATAAAGATGATAAGTGAGTATAAAAGTGATATTGATCTTGCTCTTACAACCAATGGGTTTTTACTTAAAAATCAAGCCAAAAAATTAAAAGATGCAGGATTAAAACGGGTAAATATCTCTATCGACTCATTAGAGCGTGAAACCTTTTGGTATCTAACAAAAAAAGATGCACTAAAAGAGGTAAAAGAAGGAATTGAAGTAGCTCTTGAAGCGGGGATGTGTGTGAAGATAAATAGTGTTGTCTTAAAAGATATCAACCAGTTTGAGATATATGATCTGTATAGTTTTGCAAAACAAAAAGGGATACAGATTCGTTTCATTGAATATATGGAAAATGAAAATGCCTTTAGCCAGTTAAAAACTCTTCCAAGTAGTGAGATATTAACTGAACTTAGAAAATATCATAGGATAGATGAACTGCCAGCAAAAGAAAACTCAGCTGCAAAACTCTATCAAGATGAGAGTGGATATATCTTTGGGATCATAGAACCATATGATGATAGTTTTTGTAAAACTTGTAATCGAATACGATTAAGTGCAGAGGGTGATCTGATCCCTTGTTTATATTTTGAAGATTCTCAAAATATAAAAGAGCATATGGACTCAGAGAAAGCTTTAAAAGATGTTTTAGAAGATGTAGTAAAAAATAAACCAGAAAAAAATAAATGGTCTTATAGTTTAGAAAAAGAAGATGATAATATCTCTAGTAGGGCTTTTTATTTTACAGGAGGCTGAGCCTTCAAAAGCCTACATGCTTTTTCATAATTTACTTGATCATTGAGGTTTAAAAATTGATCACTCTTTTCGATCAAAACCTCATGGTATTTTGAGTGTTTAATTAAAAAATTGATTTTGTGTACATTCCGTTGTAATAACATATGGATAGTAGGTACAATATTTTTATGAAAAATTCCGCACAGATTATGTATATTTCCTAAATCATCTTTTGCGATCACAATATCATCCATAGAGGTTAAAAAGGATTCATATAGAGTTTGGATAGTTTCTTTTTTTAGCAAGGGGATATCCACTGCAATAATAAAAATATAATCATGTTTTATAGATTGAAATATACTTTGCAGAGCAACCATCGCAGAAGAAATATCACTACTTGTATCAATGATAAGCCTTTTTTTATCTGTTAAGAAATCAAATTTATCCTCTTTTGAAGATATAAATACATCTGAAAAAATAGTTTCAAGTTTTTTATATTGATATTCGCTCAGTGAAGAGTATCTCCCAAAAGGTAAACATGATTTATCAGCCCCCATTCTAGAACTTTTCCCACCCGCTAATATAACTGCTGGAAACGGATATTTTTGCATAATCTTTTAAACCTTAAAATTTTTTTATAAGTAATATTAGCAAAAGGAAATAAATTTGACATAAGTCAAGGATTAAAGTTTTGATTAGTGTTAGAATTTGGATGTTTGAAAAACAAATTTCATTTAAGGAGAGAAAATGGCACTTTCAAGAAGAGACTTTTTAAAAAGTTCAGCAGCGGCTTCTGCGGCAGCAGCAGTTGGTATGTCAGTACCTGCAAGTATGCAAGCAGCTTCCAATGAAGCCCAAAGCGGATGGCGATGGGATAAAGCGGCATGCAGATTCTGTGGTACTGGTTGTGGAATTATGATGGCTACAAAAAATGGGAGAATCGTTGCAGTAAAAGGGGATCCAGCAGCTCCTGTAAATAGGGGACTTAACTGTATCAAAGGATACTTTAATGCGAAGATTATGTATGGTGCAGACAGATTAAAAACTCCTCTTTTAAGGGTCAATGACAAAGGTGAATTTGATAAAAATGGTAAATTTGCTCCTGTTAGTTGGAAAAGAGCTTTTGATGAGATGGAAGTACATATAAAAAAAGCTTTAAAAGCAAGTGGACCTGAAGGAGTTGGAGTATTTGCAAGTGGACAATATACTGTTATGGAAGGATACGCTGCTCAAAAGATGATGAAAGGTGGATTTAGATCAAATGCACTTGATCCAAATGCTAGACACTGTATGGCATCAGCTGTTGTTGGATTTTACCAAACTTTTGGTATTGATGAGCCATCAGGATGTTATGATGATATTGAGCTTACAGATACAGTTGTATCTTGGGGATCAAATATGGCAGAGATGCACCCGATTTTATGGTCAAGGGTAACTGATAGAAAACTTTCCGATCCAGATCGAGTAAAAGTGGTAAATATCTCAACTTATAGACATAGAACATCAGATCTTGCAGATATGGAGATCATTTTCTCTCCAAATACTGACCTTGCCCTTTGGAACTATATAGCACATGAAATTGTTTACAATCATCCAGAAGCTATCGATTGGGATTTTGTAAAAAAACATATTGTATTTGCAGCAAGTCCAGTAAATATGGGATATGGTATGAGAAGATCAGATGAAAAGTCTATCAAAGATGGAAAATATACTGATAAAGAGATGGAAACTATCTCTAAAGAGATGAAAAAAGTGGTCTCTGAAAAAGAAGCTCCGGCACTTGCTCCATATGGATATAAAGCAGGTGATACTATGGTAAATAAACCAGCTGGTTTAAAACACTGGGAGATCTCTTTTGAAGAGTATAAAAAATTCTTGGAACCATATACTTTAGATTATGTAGCAACAATCTCAAAAGGGGATCCTGATGAGAGCTTAGAGAGTTTTAAAAAGAAACTAAAAACTTTAGCTTCATACTATATTGAAAAAGATAGAAAAGTAGTGTCATTCTGGACAATGGGCATGAACCAACATACTCGTGGTACTTGGGTAAATACACTTTCATATAATGTACACTTCTTATTAAATAAACAAGCAAAACCAGGAAGTGGAGCATTCTCTTTAACTGGACAACCAAGTGCTTGTGGTACAGCTAGAGAGGTAGGAACATTCTGTCACAGACTTCCTGCAGATATGATGGTGGCAAATCCTAAACATAGAGCAATCACAGAAAAAAGATGGAAAATCCCAGCTGGAACATTGAATCCTGTTGGAAATCAACATATTATGAAAATCCATAGAGATATTGAAGATGGTGTTATTAAATTTGCATGGGTAAATGTATGTAATCCATACCAAGATACTGCAAGTGCATCACACTGGATCAAAGCAGCAAGACAAATGGATAACTTTATCGTAACATCAGATGGATATCCTGGTATTTCTGCAAAAGTAAGTGACCTTATTTTACCAAGTGCGATGATCTATGAAAAATGTGGAGCGTATGGAAATGCTGAGCGACGTACACAACACTGGAGACAACAAGTACTCCCAGTAGGTGATGCGATGTCTGATACATGGCAATGGGTAGAACTTTCAAAAAGATTTACGGTAAAAGATCTTTGGGGTGAACAACCTCTAAGAGGAAATAAAAAACTTCCAAACGTTATCAGCGAGGCAAAAAAAATGGGATACACAGAAGATACAACAATGTTTGATATCCTTTTTGCCAATGATGAAGCAAGATCTTATGAAATCGATCCAAATGATCCTATCCAAAAAGGGTTTGATAATACAAACTGTATTGGTGATAGTAGAAATGTTGTTGGGTCAGATGGAAAAGTATTTAAAGGGTATGGTTTCTTTATCGATAAATATCTATTTGAAGAGTATGCATCATTTGGTAGAGGACATGCACATGACCTTGCTGACTTTGATACATACCATAGAGTAAGAGGACTTAAATGGCCAGTTGTTGACGGAAAAGAGACCCAATGGAGATTTAATACGAAGTATGATCCATATGCGAAAAAATATGGAAAAGAAACAGGACATACTGAGTTTGCATTCTATGGTACTTTAGCAAAAGCATTAGCTCAAGGTGATCTAACAGGTATTAAAGATAAAAATAAAAAAGCATTAAAAAACAAAGCAAAAATCTTTGCACGTCCATATATGGATCCACCAGAGATGCCAGATGCAGAATATCCAGTTTGGATGAGTACTGGTAGGGTGTTAGAGCACTGGCATAGTGGAACTATGACAATGAGGGTACCTGAATTGTATCGTGCAGTTCCTGAAGCACTTTGTTATATGCACCCTGAAGATGCGAAAAAATATGGAGTATCTCAAGGTGGATTGTGTTGGGTTGAATCTCGAAGAGGAAAGGTAAAAGCAAGAGTTGAGACAAGAGGAAGAAATAGACCTAGTCGTGGGTTAGTATTTGTTCCATGGTTTGATGAAAAAGTATTTATCAACAAAGTGTGTCTTGATGCAACTTGTCCACAGTCAAAACAAACTGACTTTAAAAAATGTGCGGTGAAGATTTACAAAGCATAATAGAAAAAAGAGATTGATATGAAAAATGAACCAATAAGTGAACGAAGACGATTTTTCCTAACCATAGCAAGAGCAACAGGTCTTGCTGCTCTTGGAGGACTTGTCTGGAGTGCGTATGTTGATGAGGTAACAGCTTCACAACTTACACTTCGACCACCTGGGGCGTTAGATGAAGATGAGTTTTTAAAAACTTGTATAAAATGTGGAATGTGTGTAGAGGCATGTCCTTATGATACATTGCAGCTTGCAAAGCCTGGGGATAATAAACCTCTTGGAACCCCTTTTTTTGAACCAAGGAATGTTCCATGTTATATGTGTCCAGATATTCCATGTGTACCCGTATGTCCAACTGATGCACTAGATATCACAAAAGTGAGTAAAAATAATAAGTTGGATATCAATATGGCGCAAATGGGTGTTGCTGTAGTTGATACAAAAAATTGTATCGCTTATTGGGGAATTCAATGTGATGCCTGTTATAGAGCATGTCCATTGTTAGATCAAGCTATTAAATTAGAGTATGAAAAAAACAGTCGAACGGGGAAACATGCTTTTTTAAAACCTATAGTTGACAGCGATGTTTGTACAGGTTGTGGACTTTGTGAAAGAGCCTGTGTCACTGAAAAAGCTGCCATCTTTGTATTGCCGCGTGAAGTGGCTTTAGGAAAAGTTGGAGACCACTACATTAAAGGTTGGGATAAAGCGGATGAAAAACGGCTTGAAAACGCTGAAGCTCATACTACGACAACAGAGTTAAGTAAAGAAAAAGCGATAGATACATTAAATGACATGGGAGGGCTTTTGGATGATTAAGAATAAATATTTAATCCTTAGACGAATCTCTCAGATCTCTTTGATGCTCCTTTACTTTGGCGCAAACGCTTGGGGATGGGACTTTATTATTGGAAATTTAAGTTCTTCACTTATCTTAGGAGCAATCCCTATGAGTGATCCTTATGCAGTATTGCAAATGTTTGTTGCTGGTGCAGTTATCGCTTCAGATATATTTTTAGGAATGGTTATCGCGGTATCTTTTTACGGGATCGTCGGCGGTCGGGCGTTTTGTTCTTGGGTGTGCCCTGTGAATATGATCACGGACTTGGCAAATTATTTAAGAAGAAAACTTGGATTTAACCAGATCCAAAAAAGACAACCGGCATCTAGGAATATGAGATACTGGGTGATCGCTATAAGTTTAGTGATATCTTTTGGCTTTGGGATCACCGCATTTGAATTTATCTCGCCTGTTGCTATGGTTCATCGAGGGATCATCTTTGGTCTTGGTTTTGGATGGGCAGCAATCGTGGTGATATTTTTATTTGATCTTTTTGTATTAAAAAACGGTTGGTGTGGACATATCTGCCCAATTGGAGGAATCTATTCTTTGATTGGAAGATTTAGTCTTATTAGGGTGAAACATGATGAAGAGAAGTGTACAGCTTGTATGAAATGTAAAGAGGTTTGCCCGGAAAATCAAGTATTGTTTATGGTTGGAAAATCAAGCGAGCAGGTATTGATGGGGGAATGTACAAATTGTGCAAGATGTATTGAGGTGTGTGATGACGATGCACTTAATTTTTCAATTCGGAATTTAGTCAAAAAAAATAATAAAGGGGAATTAGTATGAAACTAGCTACAAAAATTACACTGAGTATTGTGGGTTGTTCTGTATTGTTTTTTACAGGCTGCAATGAGAGTAATGCAGCACCTATGAAACAAGAAGTTGTAAAGCCGACGATCTCTGAAGAGTCTTTGGGTTTAAGAAAAGTTGATCTATATAGTGAAAATACAGTCACACCAGATGAAACAAAATATGGTACAAATTATGCAGGAAGTGGACATACGATCAATAGAGCATTTCAAGATGCTCCACCAATGATCCCACATGATGTTGAGGGGATGTTACCGATCACTATTAATAATAACCAATGTACAAGTTGTCATATGCCTGAAGTTGCAGTGAGCATGAATGCTACTCCAATTCCTAGTTCACATTTTACAGATTTTAGACCTAAAACATCTCTTGCAAATGATGGAAGAATTACAAAAAATGGTACGGCAGTTGATAATACATCAAGTGATAAATTATCACATGTGTCAATTAAAAAAATGAGTAGTTTATCAGGAGCAAGATTTAACTGTTCACAATGCCATGCGCCACAAAGTGAAGGGCAATTAGTAGAGAATACATTTACACCAGAATTTACTTCAAAAGATGGTGCTAAAAAATCAAGTTGGTCAGGAAGTAAACTCACTGAAGGTCTTGATACACTTCTTGGAGAATAATAATGGATAGAAGAGAACTATTTAGTTCTCTTTTCTCTTTAAAGAGAAAAGAGAAAAAAGAGCTTATAATTTATCCACCATACTATAAAGAGGTAGATTCTTTTTATAAAGAGTGCGGTGAATGTATAGATTCACCATGTAGTACTTTTTGTCAAGAGAATATTATAGTATTAGATGAGAATGGTATTCCAAAATTAGATTTTCAAAATGGTGGATGTACTTATTGTGATGAGTGTGCTATTCATTGTCCAACAGAGGTTTTATCGATTGAAAACAAGGCTAATATCCAAGCCAATATTGAAATTGATATGTTACAATGTATGAGTTGGAGCAATACGATGTGCTTTTCATGTAAAGATCCCTGTTTGGAAGATGCTATAGAGTTTTTAGGGATCTTTAAACCCAGTATAAATCCCGAGAAATGCACAAGCTGCGGATTTTGTGTAGGGGTTTGCCCGACAAATGCAATCATTTTAAAAGATAAAGGATAAAAAAATGGCAGTAAAGTTTATATCATATGTTGATGAAAATAAGGCTGGAAATTGGTTTATTGAGCTTCGTGATACTTTATCAAATGAGAGTGTTGTTTGTAAAGATCTAGATGAATATAAACAAAATATTGAAGATATGGGTGCACAGTATGGAAATGATATAGAGGTAGTATGGAATAAATCAAAAAACTTATCATTAGCAAGCTATCAAGACCTAGAAGCAAAAATGGCAGAGCTTCAAAAAGAGTATGCAAATGAGATATCACAGATGGAGCAAAATAATGAAAACGAAAGGGGGTTCAATCCAAATGCTTAAAAAATTAATACTCTTATTTTTATCTGTTTCTACGCTTCTATCAGTAGAAAACTTAGAACCGACCAAGATATTTCAATCAAGTGGGACCGTACAAAGTCTTAGCTTTAAAGATAATGTTTTATATGCAGGGACAAGTAACGGTACAGTTGAGCTTTTTGATAAACAGAGTGCTAAAAAAATAAAAGAGATTAAACTTCCTGATATAAAAGACTTTATGGGTGATACTATACCTGCAAAAATATACTCAATCGATCTATTCTATGATAAAGTACTTATCGTTTCACAAGGGATGAAAGGGTATCGAAATGTTTTTCTTTTTGAAAATGAAAAACTAGAAAAAATTATAGGAATAGATAAAAAGCAAGTTTTATATCAGGTAATGAAATAGTATTTGCACTATTAAGCAATCAAGTTGGAGTATATAATTTTAAAACAAAAACTTTAAAATACTTGATCCAGATAAGTGCTTCATCCTTTTCTCATTTTATGATGAATGAGAATAAAACAAAGCTTGCCATAACCGATGAAAGTGGAATCGTAAGAGTTTTAGATATCCAAACAGGACAAGTGGTAGATCAGCCAAAAGCGATAAACTTAGATAGAGTGTATCAGCTTGACTATAAGAATGGAGTGATCTTCACTGCAGGGCAAGATAGACAAGCAGTAGTGTATAAAAATCACTCATCATATACTTTTCATTATGATTTTTTACTTTATAGCTGCGGTTTAAGTCCAAGCGGAAAACTTGGAGCAGTTGCTTATAATGAGCAAAATGAAGTACTTATTGTGGATATTAACAGCCATAAAGAGCTTTATAATTTACAAGGGCAAAGAGCAACACTGACCCAAATATTATTTATAAATGAAAAAGAAGTTTTCACCAGTAGTGATGACTCACAAATCAATTATTTTAACTTAAAATAAGGAGTAAGTGATGAATATATCAAGTATCGTAGTACAGACAGTTCCAAAGTATTTAGATGAGGTTGTAAAGAGTTTACAAGAGTGTGAGGTGTGTGATTATCACTTACATGATGAAAAGGGAAGAGTTATCGTTACTATCGAAGGAAACGGTGTAAAAGAGGAGTTAGAAAAACTAAGAGTGATTGAAGCTATCCCTCATGTAATTTCAGCAGATATGCAGATGGCTTATAGTGAAGATGAACTTGATGAGCATATTGAGGTTTTAAATAATGCAGATGCAGTACCAAAGATGCTTAATGATGAAAATGTAGATCCTGATAAGATCATCTATAGAGGTGATTTAAAAAGAAAAAACTTAGAAGGTTTTGCGGCTGAATTTGACAAGGTTGAATAGATGAAAGAGTTTAATGAGAGTGAATTTTTAATTGAAACTATTGTTCCTGAGGGGGAACTGATTATATCACGAACTGATCTTAAAGGAAAAATTACTTATGCCAATGAAACGTTTGCACAGATCAGTGGATATAGTGTAGATGAATTAGTTGGCAAGTCTCACAATCTAGTACGTCATCCTGATATGCCAAAACGTGCTTTTAAAGAGATGTGGGACAAACTTCATAAACAACAAAGATGGGAAGGGATTGTAAAAAATCTTCGAAAAGATAAAGGATTTTATTGGGTTCATACAACGATTAGTGGGGTTTATAAAGATAGTCAATTGGTTGAATATAAATCTATTCGTGTCCCTATATCACAAGAGTTAAAGTTAAAATATCAAAAATACTATGATGAGATGAGAAATATTGATAAAGATAATATAAGGGTAGTTAGTTACATATAAGAAGTTGGTATTACCAACTTCTTATGATTCCATGACAACGTGAACATGCATTAAGCATATCTGAGTAACCCTCAGCAGCTTTTGTATATGCTTTGTCATCAAGATTAAGCTCAATTACATTTGCATCTAAATGAATTCTTTTCGATGCATTTGAAGCAACATTTACCATGTGTTTTTTATCATTTGGTAAATATTTTTTGATTATTGCTTCATCAGAGAACATTGTGTTCCCTTTTTTGATTTGCTCTAAACCATCTCTGATCATTTTTTCATTATTGTTAATAAATCCAAATTGAACCTGCTCAATTCCTTGTTGCATAATGTTCATAGATTTTGTCATTGGATCTGCGTGAGCAAATCCAATACTAAGAACAGTAGCCATTGCAATTTTTGTTAGTTTCATACTTTCTCTCCTTATTCTTAGTGAACTTCTCGCCAGATTTTAGCTTTCCATAGCCATGCAAAGATAGCAAAGATCACAAGATATCCTAAGAATGGACCAGCTAATGCTTCACGTTCAGGTTTTTTACTATCACCAACTTCAGTCATATATGAAATCACTTGCTTTTCTGCCTCTTGTGTTAATCCCACTCTAGGCATAGAAGTGCCATGAAGGTGTTTTTGTGGATTATTAATAAACTCATGTAAGTATTGTTCACCTCTACTTCTGATATGTTGAGATAGATCTGGTGGTAATGTTCCCATATATGTTTTAATATTTTTATCTGGAGTAAAAGCTAACATTGAACTTTTTGTTCCATCAAATCTAAAGTCACCATATTTAATAGAGTGACATCTTTGACAAGCATCAGTAAATACTTCTTTGTTTGTCATTTGTTCAGGTGCAATAGATTGAAGATATGCAACCATATCAGCGATCTCTTGTGGTTGCATCCAACCATATCCTGGCATTGGGTGCACTTTCCCATCAACATATTTATGTTCAGTTTTAGTAGCTTTTACTGGATCTTTAATAAATGCAGCTAAAAAGTTTGCATCATAAAGTTTACCAGCAGTGCTAAGATCTGGTGGAACTACTCCATACGATGCAGCAGAAGATGCATCATCCATGATCTTAGGAAAACCAGCTTTTTCAATAGAGTGACAAGCAGTACAGTTTGCAGCAACTAGTTCAGCACCTTTTGCAGCATTTCCAGTAGCACCTTGTAATCCATCAACATCATTAAAGCTATAATCAGGAGCTTCAACATGTGGGTGCATTTGTGAGTGAGCAAAAGGCTCAACTCCCCAATATAGTACACCTGTAAAGAATACTAATATTGCTAATATTTTAATCTCTCTCATTATAACGCTCCTCTAGCTTTTGCGTCTGCTTTAGATACAAAAGGTAATGAAATAAATAGTAGTAAGAATACTCCAGTTGCGAAGAATCCTACCCATGCATTAGCACCAGTTGGAGGTAATTTACCATATACTGTAAGTACTAGTAAGTCAATGATCATAATCCAGAACCAGATCATAAATCTAGGTCGTTTATGAGCAGGTAAAATATCTGGATCTTTATCAATAAATGGAACAATTAAGAATGCAATTTGTGCAAATCCAAAAATGATAAGTCCAATATCCATAGCTTTCATACCAAGCATATCAAAGAAAGGTCCTCTTAATGTCTCATATGACCATAAGAAATACCACTCAGGATAAATATGTGCTGGTGTTTTCATTGGATTTGCTGGATCAAAGTTTACTGGATCCATCGCAAAGTTATAGTTAAAGAATACTAGATAGAAATAGAAAATTAAGAATATTCCTAGAACTGCAAAGTCTTTAGATAAGAACACAGGCCAAAATGGGATAACTTTTGCTTCTTTTTTATTTCCAGCAAGATATTTTTCAGCTTCCGCATCATAATCAAGCTCTTCTGATTCTTGGTTATTAACGTGCGGGATTCTTAAAGTATAGAAGTGAATAACAATAATCTTGATAATCACTAATGGTAATAAGAACACGTGTAACATAAAGAATCTTGTTAGTGTAGCATCATCAACAGAGAAACCACCTCTAATCCATTCAACAAGTCCCCAAGCTTCTAAAGAACCACCAGCAAATAAGTTAGTGATAACTTGTGCGGCCCAGAAAGACATTTGTCCCCATGGTAACATATATCCAGAGAATCCAGCAGCTGAGAATGTTACAAATAATAACATACCAGAGATCCAGATCATCTCTCTCCCTTTTTTATAAGACCCATAATAGATCCCAGTAAACATATGAATATAGATAATCAAAAAGACTACCGAAGCAGCAACCCCATGCATATGTCTAAATAACCAACCATAAGCAACCTCTTGCATAATTGTATAGTTAACGCTATCAAATGCTAAAGCAGTATCAGGCTTATAATACATCATTAAGAAGATTCCACTTACGATAAGAATCGCAAAAGTTGTTGCAAGAACAACACCCATAGCCCATAAAAAGTTAATATCTTTTGGGATCCAATATTCAGTCATCATAACTTTCCAGAATTTTTTAGCGTTCATACGCTTGTCAAATCCTTCAGCACTAAATAGTGATTCATCAATTTTTGCCATATTTTAACTCCTTATGCTCTTGCTTCCATCATTTTTTTCGACTCAGGACCTTCTTTACCAAGAGTAAGAACTGTACCATTTACTTTAAAAGGTGGGATAACTAGTGGCTTAGGTGGAGGACCAAATGTTTGTTGTCCATTTGCATTGAACTCCCCACCGTGACATGCACATTTCCACATATCTTTTTTCCACGCTGGAATACATCCAAGGTGTGTACAAAGACCAATTGCTACAGTGTATCTTTTATCACCAAGCACTAAGTCTCCATCAAATTGTTCCATCTCTGCAGTTTTTTGTAAAACAAAGATAGGTTTTCCTCTCCATGTAAATGTTTGAGGTTTTCCTGGTTCAAGACCTATAGCTGCAAGGTCTATTTCTGTAAATCCAGCTGCTAATACAGATGGAAGTGGATCCCACGCTTGTTTCATACCAACAAGCGCAGCAGCTCCTCCAACTGCAGCTACAGCTGCGAAAGACATACCAAGAAAATCTCGTCTAGATGTTTCAGTAGACATATTCATTCCTTATATCAAAATTAAAATCCTCACATCTTAACCTATTTTAACTTAAAGGGATTTGACTTATCTTAAAATTTAAGTAAAATTAAAGTAAAAATTACAAAAATCTACAATGTTTGACTTATAATTGTTATAAATATTCTTTATTTTAGAGCTTTTTGAATACAAAGTATATTTTTGATAAAATCTCACAAATTACTACTAAAGGATATTTATGAATTTTGTTTCTATTGTTATGGGAAGTAAGTCTGATTATGAGATCATGAAAAATTGTGCAGATATGTTAGAGCAGTTTAATGTGAAATATGAACTAATTATTAGTTCAGCTCATAGATCACCACAAAGAACAAAAGATTATATTAAAACAGCAGAAGAAAAAGGTGCAAAAGTATTTATTGCAGCTGCTGGTATGGCAGCTCACTTAGCTGGAGCATTAGCCGCAACCACTACAAAACCAGTTATCGGGGTACCTATGAAAGGTGGAGCAATGGATGGTATGGATGCTATGCTTTCAACTGTTCAAATGCCTGCAGGTATGCCAGTGGCAACTGTAGCTTTAGGTAAAGCAGGAGCTGTAAATGCCGCATATTTAGCGATGCAGATCTTAGCTTTTAATGATAAAGAGTTAGCAATAAAGCTTAAAGAGGACAGAGTTGTTAAAGAGAAAAAAGTAGTAAATGACTCTAAAGAAGTTGAGGTACTTTTATAAAACAAGTAATAGTTTTCACCGCACCAAAATGTTCTTGGTGCGCTAGTGCAAAAAAATATCTAAAAGAGAAAAAAGTAACATTTACTACAGTAGATGTTTCAAAAAATAAAAAAGCATTAAAAGATTGTCAAAATCAAGGATGTCGTGGTGTGCCCGTTTTTTTAATCGGACAGACTTGGGTGTGCGGATTTGATAAACAAAAAATAAATAAGTTATTAGGAATAAAATGATCACATTTTCACAACTACTTTTAAAACTACAAGAATTTTGGGCAAATGAGGGGTGTAATATTGTACAACCTTATGATATCCCAGCTGGGGCAGGAACTTTTCATCCTGCAACACTTTTAAGAAGTTTAGATTCTAAGCCTTGGTCAGTAGCGTATGTAGCACCAAGTCGTAGACCAACAGATGGAAGATATGGGGAAAACCCAAATAGGCTTGGAAGCTATTATCAGTTTCAAGCTCTTATCAAACCAAGTCCAGATAATATCCAAGATTTGTATCTAAAATCTTTAGAGTATCTAGGACTTGATCTAAGTAAACATGATATCCGTTTTGTAGAAGATAACTGGGAGTCTCCAACACTTGGTGCTTGGGGACTTGGATGGGAAGTTTGGCTTGATGGGATGGAAGTAACACAGTTTACTTATTTCCAACAAGTTGGAGGTCTAGCATGTGACCCCGTTGCTGTTGAGATCACTTATGGTACAGAGAGACTTGCTATGTATCTTCAAGGGGTTGATACTGTTTTTGATATCGTTTGGAATGAAAATGAATATGGGAAGACAACTTATAAAGATATCCATCTAGAAGGTGAGATAGAGTTTAGTAAGTATAACTTTGAAGTAGCAGATACTGAGATGCTTTTTAAACACTTTGATGATGCTTTTAATGAGTGTAAGAGATGTTTAGAAGCTGGACTTCCACTTCCTGCATATGATCAATGTATGGTAGCATCTCATGCTTTTAATACACTAGATGCTAGAAAAGCTATTAGTGTAACTAGTAGACAAAACTATATTTTAAAAGTAAGAGAACTCTCTTTAGGATGTGCAACTATGTATAAAGAACAAGAGCCTGAGCGACTTAAAAGATTAGGATATTAATTGAAAGTAAGAGATATTTACCAACAATTAGACTCTATTAGTCCATTTGAGTTGCAAGAAAAATGGGATAATTCTGGATTGATTGTGGGAAATATGGATGACGAGTTTGAAAATATCTATATCTCTTTGGATCTTGATCTTGAAATGATCAAAGATATTCAAAGTAACAGTCTAATTATCACTCATCATCCTTTGATCTTTAAGCCATTAAAAACGATTAACTATAGTGATTATAGTTCAATGATCGTAAAAGAGCTTATTAAAAAAGATATTGTTTTAATCTCGCTTCATACCAATATTGATAAAACTCATCTCAATCATTATGTTGGAACAAAAATATTAGGGCTTCCTTTTGAGACAAAAGATGATTTTGTTCAAATAGCAAATGTAGATATGAGTTTTGATGACTTAGTTGAGCTTATTAAAAAGAAGCTTGGTATGGATACACTTAAAGTTGTAGAAGTAAAAAAAGAGATTAAAACTATAGCTTTAACTACTGGGGCGGGGATGAGTTTATTGCCATATATTGATGCTGATTGTTTTTTAACTGGTGATATAAAATATCATGAAGCGATGGAATCATATACAAGAAATATTTCATTAATTGATATTATGCACTATGAGAGTGAAATACATTTTAGTACACTAGTAATTGAGTTGTTAGAAGAATATTTGCAAAAAAATGAAAAAAAAGCTATAATCACAGCTTCACAAAATCCGTTTAGTTTTAAATAAGTATAAAAAAGAGGAAATGAACATTGAATGAGCATTTAACACAGTTAGTAAAACTATCTCAGTTTGATAAAGATATTGTTGGGTTTGAACCTCAAATAGAAAATGAGGAAGAAAAACTTAAAGCTTTTAGTCAAGTTGTAGATGAGATAAATGGTGAGGTTGAAAAACTTTATCAATTAATTGATGAAACAAAAAATAAAAGAATCAAAAATGACATCCACTTAAAAGAGCTTTCAGATAAGCTTGAAGAGATTGCTGGAAAACATAAAGTTGTAAAAACAGAAAAAGAAGTAAAAGCACTTCAACTTGAAGAAGAGATTGCAAAAGAGCAAGTGAGTTTTGCAAATGAAGAGATTGCAAGACTTGATAACTTAATTGAGACAAAAACAGCTGAGCTTGAAGAGCTTAAAGCAAAACTTGTTGAAGAAGAAGAGTCAGTAAAAGAACTTAAAGATGTGATTGATACAAATATTGCAGCCTTAGAAAAATCTCGAGGAGAGCTTTATGAAGAGAAGTCTGTTTTAGTATCAAAAGTGGATTCTAAAGTATTAGCTTTTTATGAAAAGATTAAAAGATGGGCAAATGAGAGTGCTGTTGTTCCTGTTAAAAAACAAGCATGTTATGGATGCCATATGAAATTAAGTGATAGATTCTATAGTGAATTTATTACAAGTGATGAGATTATGACGTGTCCACATTGTGGAAGAATTATCTATAAAGCTACTGAAGAAGAGAACTAAGAAAAACTTCTTTAACTATTCAAAAATCAATTTCTTTTGAAATTGATTTTGGAGATTATTTTGTTTCAATATCTATATTATCTTTTAGCTGTGTTTCTTTATATCTTGGCTATCCCTTATCTCCTTTTTAAATTAAGAAAACCAAAATACAAAGAGGCAATTCCTGCAAAATTTTTTTTACAAAATAATCCAAAACTCCCTGTAAATAAAAT
>CBETOJ010000005.1:0-15602 GCA_965537725.1 uncultured Campylobacterales bacterium
ACACCAGAATTTGTAGTTGCTTCAAAATTATCATTTGTTAACTCAGTATATTTACCCATATTTAATCCTTCAAAAATTTTTATTGATGATTGTACACTCTTTTTTCTTTAATTAAACTTTCTATAACGAATTATAAATAATATTTTGGCTACAATGGTAGCTTACAAAATAATGACACGGAAAGATATATGGATATTAGACAAGAGTTTTTAGATTTTTTTGCTTCAAAAGGGCATGATGTGATTTCAAGTGCACCGTTAGTTCCTGATGATGCAACCCTATTATTTACCAATGCTGGAATGGTTCAATTTAAAGATATATTTACAGGAAACCTTCCTATACCACAAAACCCACGAGCTGCAAGTTGTCAGCTATGTGTAAGAGCTGGTGGTAAACATAATGACCTTGAAAATGTAGGATATACAGCACGTCACCATACACTTTTTGAGATGCTAGGGAACTTTTCTTTTGGAGACTACTTTAAAAAAGAAGCGATCGCTTATGCATGGGAATTTATCACAGTAAATCTTGAACTTCCTATAGAGAAGCTTTGGGTAACTGTTCACGATAGTGATGATGAGGCGTATGATCTTTGGAAAGAGCATATTAGTGAAGATCGAATCATGCGATTTGGTGATAAAGATAACTTTTGGTCTATGGGAGACACAGGAGCGTGTGGACCTTGTAGTGAGATCTTTTATGATCAAGGGGAAGAGCATTTCAATGGGCCTGAGGATAAAATGGGTGGAGAGGGAGATAGATTTTTAGAGATCTGGAATCTTGTGTTTATGCAATATGAAAGAGATAATAATGGAAACCTTAGTCCTCTTCCAAAACCATCAATCGATACAGGGATGGGGATAGAGAGAGTTATTGCTATAAAAGAGGGTGTCTTAAACAACTTTGATTCTTCAAACTTTCAGCCTATCATTAAAAAACTTGAATCTTTAGCTGCGGCAGTTGCTACAAAAGAAAACATTGGCTCATATAGAGTAATCGCTGATCACTTACGAGCAGCTTCTTTTATGCTTTCTCAAGGGATCCTTTTTGGAAATGAAGGACGACCGTATGTAAATAGACGAATTTTAAGACGTGCTGTAAGACATGGATATCTTCTTGGGTTTAGAGCACCATTTATGGCAAAACTTTATGATACACTTTGTGATATTATGGGATCTCACTATACTGAATTAGTAGAGCAAAAAGAGTATATCAAAGAGCAGATGACTTTAGAAGAGGAGAGATTCTTTAAAACTATTGATTCTGGAATGGAAATTTTTAACGCGGAGCTTGAAAATACCAAAGAGCTTTTTAGTGGAGAAGTTGCATTTAGATTGTATGATGAAAAAGGATTCCCACTTGATCTTACAGAAGATATGCTAAAAGACAAAGGTCTAAAAGTAGATGCTACAACGTTTGAATCTCTGATGAGTGAACAAAAAGCAAAAGCAAAAGCTGCTTGGAAGGGGAGTGGTGATAGTGGAAATGATGGTGACTTTAAAACATTGATTGAAAAATATGGGATCAATGAGTTTGTAGGGTATACAAATATTAGATATAAAAGTAAAATAGTTACAATCCTTGATAGTGAATTTAATGAAGTATCTACTCTAGAAGCTGGACAAAATGGTTGGGTGATGCTTGATCGTACTCCATTTTATGCAACAAGTGGTGGACAAACTGGAGATAATGGAGCATTAGAAGCTGGTAATGATATCGCTGTTATCAATGAGACTTCAAAGTTTCATGGGATTAATCTTTCACAAGTAGAAGTGGTAAGTGGAAATTTATCTGCAAACAAAGAAGTAGAAGCAGTGGTGGCAAGTCGTGGAGAGATTGCAAAGCATCATAGTGCGACACATCTTCTACAAAGTGCTTTAAAAATGGTTCTTGGAGAGACTGTATCTCAAGCAGGATCATTAAATGATGCTTCACGACTTCGATTTGATTTTACTTATCCAAAAGCGATGACGAAAGAGCAGATTGATGAGGTGGAAGATCTAGTAAACTCTATGATCGCACGTGGACTTCCTGGATCAGTAGAAGAGCTTCCAATTGAAGAGGCAAAACAAAAAGGTGCTATTGCTATGTTTGGTGAAAAATATGGTGATGTGGTAAGAGTGGTAAGCTTTGGAGATGTATCAGTTGAATTTTGTGGGGGAACACATGTACAAAATGCCCATGATATTGGATCATTTTATATCGTAAAAGAGAGTGGTGTAAGTGCAGGGGTTCGAAGAATCGAAGCAGTATGTGGACTTTCAGCTATTAAATATACCAAAGATATTATTGCTGGGATGAATGAGGTGCAAGCTGAGGTGAAAAACACTGATGTGATCTCAGGGATCAAAAAACTCAAAGATCAGATTAAAGAGTTGAAAAATGAGCTAAAAGCAGCTCATGAAAATGTAGCAACACCTTTAAAAGAAGAGATGATAGGTGATGTAAAAGTAGTTGTTGACATTGTGGATCAAGGGGATATTAAAAAACTTGTTGATGATATGAAAAATGGCACTGATAAAGTAGCAACTTTACTTCTCCAAGCAAAAGGTGATAAAGTGATGTTAGTTGCTGGAGTAAAAAATGCTAATATCAAAGCAGGTGATTGGATCAAAGCAGTAGCTCCAATTGTTGGTGGTGGAGGTGGTGGAAGACCAGACTTCGCTCAAGCAGGTGGGAAAGATGCTTCTAAAATCAATGAAGCAAAAGATTTCGCACTAGAGTTTCTAAAAAAAGCTCTTGCTAGTTAAAAAACTTTTTCTTATCTTTTTAGTATCTACACTTTGTGTAGGTGCTAAAGAGTTTACTGTAGCTTCATACAATGTAGAAAACCTCTTTGATCTTCAATATGATGAGAGTGAATACAAAGAGTATCATCCAAATACACTTACTTGGAATAGATTAGTCTTAGAAAAAAAAGTAAAAAATATCTCAAGAGTTTTAAAAGATATCGATGCAGATATTATTGCACTTCAAGAGATAGAATCTCAAAATGCTTTAGAGCATCTTTTAAAAGAGCTTCCTAAATATAAATACTACAAGTTTGCTAAAAAGTACACCTCTTCTGTTGGAGTGGCAGTTTTAAGTAAATATCCTATAATAAGCTCAAAACAGATAGATGTGGATAGCTTAGATCCTCACACAAGAGATATCTTACGAAGCAATATAAATATTGATGGAAAAAGCTTTATCATTTATAATAATCACTGGAGATCCAAAAGAGCTAAAGAGAGTACACGAATAGTGTATGCTATGGCACTAAATAAAGATCTAAAAACCCTTCACTCCTCTGCGGACTATATAATAGTAGGGGATCTTAATTCAAACTATAATGAGTATCATACTTTTAAATATGATGATCGTTTAAATGACACAAAAGGGGTCACAGGGATCAATCAAATACTGAATACAACTATTAAAGAAAATTTTATACAAAAGTATAATATTGATACGTACGATACAATAGTTCATTATAATAGTTGGTTAGATCTTCAAAACCCTGATAGATTTAGTAATAAATATCGAGGAAAAAACAATACCCCTGATAATATACTATTATCAAAACAGCTTTTTGATGATCAAGGGATCTGGTATAAAGATAAAAGCTTTAGAGTTTTTAAACCCCATTATCTCTATAAAAACTTTAAAATAGTAAGATGGGATATGTATAAAAAAGAGGGCTACTCTGATCATCTGCCTATTATCGCAACTTTTTCAACGACAAAACAAAACTATCATTTTAAAAGTGAGAAATACCTCTCAACTATAGATACTCTTTATAATGTACAACAAATAGATAATTTCCCTTTAAAAGATATCGTTGTTATTTATAAAAGAGGTAATATTGCAATCATTAAGCATAAAGATCAAACTATTAGTCAAAAAGCGATCACTATTTTTCGTCCCTCAGATGAGTTTATATTAGGTGGTGTTTATGAGTTTAAAGTTGAGAGAATAGATAATTATCATGGTTTAGTTGAGATTAAAAATACTTCTAATGTGCTAAAAACAAAGGAGATATATAATTTTAAAGAGTATTATTTAGATGGTATGAAGATTGACCTTTTTGCACAAAAATATCAAAATAATATTATTAAGAATTTAGAGGGTATCTATAAAAAAAGATATCTTTACTATTTTAAAGAGGGGAAATATAAAAAAATAAGACTCTATTTTAAAAAAGAGGTAAATGAACCAAAAGATGGAAAAAAGATCACCATACTTTCAGGTCATTTAGGAATTTACAAAGATGAAGTACAAATAGTACTTCATTCAAATAAAGATTTTAATTAAGCAAGCCCAATATATTTTATAACTACATTATAAAGAGCAGGTACATCAGTTTTTCCAACAAAGTCATCGATACCAATTCTTTCCATTTTTCCTTTAACTGCTTCTGTTGTCATACTTGAGTTTACAACTACAGGGATATGACTATATGCAGGGTTGTCTTTAATGGCTTGTGCTACTTGATATCCATCAGTTCCTGGCATCTCAATATCAGTAATAATAAGACCAATATCCTTTGGGTTATAGTCTTGAAGTCTATGAAGAAGTTGTCCTCCATCATGCATAATTTCAAAATTAGCATTCGCTTTAATTAAAAATTGATTGATCACTTCTCTTGCAACAGCACTATCTTCAGCTATAAGGATTCTTTTATCTTTTTTAACTGGTTGGGTTACATATCTATCAAGATCACTTGCATTGATATCAGTCCATCCAATATCTGAAAGTAGTTGTTCTGCATTAAAAACTGTACAAAGAACTGTTTTATCATTCACTTCTACATATGTAGTATATGTTACTTTTGAGTTTTGATCTTCATTGTTTTTAAGTTCAGCCGTAGTTTTTTCAACAATATTAACCATATCTTTTACTAAAAACCCAACTTGTTTATGGTTGAATTCACAAAAGATGATCAGTTTATAATCATTAATAGGAAGTTTTTGATACCCTAGCCATCTATCTAGATTCACTAAAGTAACTGGTTCCCCCCTAATTGTTGCGATCCCCTCAATTACATCTGTATCAGCAGGGGTATCAGTGATCTGAACCTCTTCAGTGATAATGAAGGCTTTGATTTTTGCTATATTAATAGCGTAAATATCATCATTTCCTGTTCTAAAAACAGCTAACTGTTGAACATTTCTAAGATGAGCTTGTGTTAATTGCTCTACACTGTTACTAATTCCGCTCATGTAAATTCCTTGTTAAGATTGAATATTTTGTTAATTTTATCTATTTTTCACTTAATAATTTTTGAATAGTTATACTACACATGGTTAATCCAAAAGAACCAGTCACCCCAACAAAACTTCCGAGATCTTTACAATTAGGGAGTTCAGAGGAAAAAATGATCTTAAAGTTTTTGTTAAATTTGTCTTTTTTTAGCTTTTCTCGTAGTCTTTTTACAAAAGGATCATTGTATGTTTTGAAGATATTGATATATTCTATTTTCGTAGGATCGATTCTTTTTGCACTTCCACCACTTGAAATAAGTTTTTTATAATGTGTTTTTATTAGGTGAATCTTAGCATCAATATCATCAATAGCATCTAAAATAAGATCATAAGAGGAAAAATCAAAAGTATCTATCCATGTGGTATCTATTTTTTGATTGATAAGAGTAACATTTGGATAGAGGGTTTTAAGGTGTTCAACTTTCACTGCTCCTACTGCATCACTCCCAATTTGTCTATTTTGATTGGTAATATCAAAGGTGTCAAAATCTACTATAGTGATATTTTCTATTCCAGTTCGATAGAGACAATCAAGGGCATAACCACCAACTCCACCAACTCCAAGAATAATTATTTTTGCATTTTTTAGCTTCTCAAAGTTATCTCCAAAAAGCATTTCACATCGTTTGTGTTTCATTTAGTAGATCAATCCATTTTTTAAAAGTGCTTGTTTGATATTGTGTATCTGTCTATGTTTATTATTACACCACCTAGGATCAAGAAGAGTTTGATCGCTGATCCCTGCAGTAACTCTTGATATAGAGATATTTGGTGGAAGCATTTTAATAGCTTTTACTAAGGTGTCTATGTAAAGCTCTTCCGAGATAGGATGGAAATCCCCTTGTTTATAATCAAGGGTTAAAAGTGTATTCTCTACCACATATAAAGGATGAAACTTAATAGAATCTATTCCAAGTTTGATAGACTCTTCCACCCCTTTTAACATCATCTCTTGTGTTTCATCAGGAAGTCCAAAGATCATATGCCCACATACAAGAAGCTCTCTTTGTTTTGTTTTTTCTATCCACTCTTTAATATTTGAAAAATCATGCCCACGATTGATTTTTTCTAGGGTTTCATCATAAATTGATTGGATTCCATACTCCACCCAGATCTCTTTATCAGCAGAGAGTTCTTTTAGATAGTCTAAAGTTTCATCTGTGATACAATCAGTTCGTGTACCAATACTAAGCCCCACAACATTATCAAAACTTAAAGCCTTTTCATAAAGCGCTTTTAATGTATCTAATGGTGCATAGGTATTGGTAAAGGATTGAAAATACACAATAAATTTTTTTGCACCAAATTTGTTTTGTAAAACATCTCTAGTTGCTATAAACTGCATCTCAAGCTGTTGTAACTGTTTTTCTAAATAGGGATTGCTTTTACTAAAAAGATTGAGTTTAAATTTTGAATTATCTTTAAGATTTGGAGAAAATGACTCATTTTCACAAAAACTACATCCCCCTTTGGCTACAGTTCCATCAATATTTGGACAAGTAAAACCTGAAATGCTAATAGGGATCTTATAAACTTTTTGCTTATACTTTTTTCTCCAGTATCTTCCTATTGTATTAAGATGTTCCAATGTTCCCCTTATACAATAAAGTAATCACCATCGAAACTGACCAAAGAGTAGTTTCTCTCTCTACCAAGAGAGTCTTTTAGGTTATCAATACTTAAGTATTCTAAAGAATCTGCACCAATATATTCACACACTTCATCTTTTGTCATACGAGCGTTAATAAGCTCCTCTTTTGTTGGTGTATCGATACCATAAAAACAAGGGTGTTGAATCATAGGGCTTGCTACTCTAAAGTGAACTTCAGCAGCTCCAGCCTCTTTGAGCATATGAACAATTCTTTTACTTGTAGTTCCTCTTACAATCGAATCATCAATTACAATAAGAGATTTTCCTTCAATTAAAGATCTCATAGGGTTGAGTTTCATTTTTACTTTAAGGTTTCTCATCTCTTGAGTTGGTTCGATAAAAGTTCTACCAACATAGTGATTTCTAATAATACCAAGCTCAAATGGTAATTTGCTCATCTCTGCATATCCTAAAGCAGCTGGTACTCCTGAATCAGGTACAGGGATAACCATATCTGCTTTTATAGTAGAGTTGATATCGTTTTTAGCTAGCTCTTTCCCCATATTTTCTCTTGCTTTATAGACACTTTTTCCATCGATTACAGAATCTGGTCTTGCAAAATAGATATACTCAAAAGCACATGGTCTAAATTCAAAACCTTCAAAAAGTTGGATAGATTCTGGTTCAGTATAATCTTGTGCAAAGATAAGCATCTCCCCAGGTTTTACATCTCTTATATACTCTGCATCTACAAGATCAAAAGCACATGTCTCACTTGCAACGATCCAACCTCCACTTTTTAATTTTCCAAGACTAAGAGGTCTAATACCGTGCTTATCTCTAATAACAAAAAGTTTACTTCTACTTTGAATGATAAAGTTATAAGCCCCTGTTACAGATTCTAAAGCTTCAGTGATTCTTTCTCGAAGTCTATTTTTCGTTGACTTTGCAATTAAGTGGATAAGGTTTTCAGTATCCATATCTGTTTGGAAAATTGATCCCTCATCAATAAGTCTTTGACGTACTTCATTCTTATCTACAAGATTTCCATTATGAACAATAGAGATCTCTCCTAATTTATATCCTGCTTGAATAGGCTGTGCATCAAAAACTGATTCACTTCCAGCTGTTGAGTATCTATTGTGACCAATAGCGATATTTCCCTTTAAAACTTCAAAAGCCTCTTCATCAAAAACATCTCTTACATAACCACGTTTTTTAATAGTGAATATTTTTTTATCACTATATCCACCGCTACTGATTCCAGAAGCTTCATGACCACGATGTTGCATCGCAAAAAGTGCAGCGCTTGCGATTCTCGCTGCATTGTCATTCCCATAGATACCAACAATTGCACACATTTTTTATAGTCCTAAACAGTCATTAATGGAATATAAACCAACTTCTTGATTTACGATCCATTTTGCAACTTTTATGGCACCTTTACTAAAAGTGTTTCTTGAAGTTGCAGTATGGTTCAATTCAATATATTCACCATCATTATAAAATCCAGCAGTATGGCGACCAACGATATCTCCACCTCTTAGGCTCATAACACCAATTTCATCTTTTGTTCTTGCACCAATTACACCATCTCTTCCACTTACTCTGACAGAATCTAGATCAAGATCTCTTGCTTTTGCAGCGTGCTCAGCTAAAGTTAGAGCAGTTCCACTTGGAGAGTCTACTTTGTATCTATGATGTTGTTCAACGATCTCACAGTCAAACTCTGCAAGTGTTTTTGAAGCAAGAGCTACAAGTTTATTTAAAACTGCAACTCCTAGACTCATATTAGTAGCATACAAAATAGGAGTTATTTTACTTGCTTCTAAAAGTAGGTTTTTTTGATGTTCATTAAAACCAGTTGTTGCGATAACTAATGGTTTTTTTATTTCAGATTTAATAACAGTTTCAAGAAGCTCTTGTGTTGCAGATGGAGCTGAGAAGTCAATAATTACTTCAGAGTTATCTAAAAGTGTTTGCATATCATTTGTTACTACCGTACCATCAGGTACAGTTTTTTTAAGATCATCAAATACATGTACACTACTTAGTGTTGCTTGTTCATCATTTTCAAGATCATCTATTAAAAGTGATCCAACTCTTCCTGTACTTCCTACAATACCAACTTTAACCATTATTATTCTTTTCCTTACTACCTATTGTAAATATGCAATTGCACCAATTCCAGCAACTGCACCATCTCCTGCTGCACATACAACTTGTTTTGGAGCATCTATTCTTATATCACCTGCAGCAAATAACCCAGGCACTGAAGTTTCCATTTTAAGATTTACTTTCACTTCTCCTGATTCACTCATATCACATAAAAAGTTTCCATCATCTTGTTGTAAACATTGATTTAATACATCTCTTCCTACAAATACAAAACATCCAAGTACGTCTAATGTTCTACTCTCACCTGAATCTTTGTCTTTTACAACTACTCCAGTAACTCCCATTTTATCACCTACGATCTCTTCAGTTGTATGGTTCATCACCTGAATAATATTTCCAAACTTATTCATTTTTTCCACTTCATGCGGGCTCGCTCTAAACTCATTTCTTCTATGAATAATATATACTGTTTTGCAGATATTTGCTAAAAAGATCGCTTCTTCAACTGCAGTGTCTCCACCACCAAGTACAGCTACATCTTTTCCTTTGTAGAAAAAACCATCACAAGTAGCACAAGTACTTACACCTTTTCCAAAGAATTCAGCTTCCCCTTTGATCCCAGCAGCTCTTGGTACACTCCCTGTTGCTACTAGGACTGACTTTGCTTCTACATTATCACCATTTCCAAGAGTGATTTGGAAAGTTTCACCATTTTTTGTTACTTTTGTAACTTCATTCATATCGTGTTTTAGTCCAAATTTTTGACATTGTTCTGGCCACTTATCCATAAGCTCCATCCCTGTTACAACTTCTAATTGTCCAGGATAGTTTTCTATCTCACTACTTTGTGTGATCTGACCACCAGGGAGTCCTTTTTCAAACATTGTAACATTTTTTAAACCACCTCGTGTAGCATAAAGACCTGCAGTAAGTCCTGCTGGACCACCACCTATAATTGCAAAATCTAACATTAAAACACCTCGATATTTATTTAAAAGTTATGAGATTGTACTCTAATTTTCTTATAGAAAAGTTTAAATTTTTATATTGCTTCGTTATCTAACTTTCAGCTAGTATTTTTATTGTATCACCAATAACTTCCACATATAACTCTTTTTTCCCATCAAATCTGTGACTTTTTGTTTGGTAAAGTTCATCCATGATCACTTTATAGATCGTTTTTTTCATATCATTTGGATATGGGATAACGTTGATATTGGAAAATTTAATAGTTTTGCTCTCATCTCTTTGAAAAAGTTTTGTTTTAAATCTTTTAAATTGTTTGAAGTTTTGACCATTTGATTTTTTAAAATCTTTACTGTAAAAAGAGAGATAGGTTTTGATATCACTATATTTCCAAGAGTCTCTCCATAAAAACACATTAGATAAAATAGTACTGATATGTTCTTTTATTGCAGGTTCAAAACTCTCTTCGCTAATTACAAGTACAGAGTTTTGAATATTGATAGAGTTATCGAGTTTTTTTATCTCATTATTATCTAAGGCGATACATCCTTGGGTAAAATCATCACGATCTTCTTTTTCAGGAAGTCCATGGATCCAGATACCATGACCTGTTTTCCCGTTGGTTTTATCAAAAATATTAGGATAGTTTGTTGTAAGTGCTAAAGGACCATAAAAAGGATCAAGTTTCGTAAGACGTTTTGTAAGTTTGTATGCTCCAATTGGAGTTTTCATATCTCCCTCTTTCTTTTTATCTCCTAACTCTTTTCCAATGAAAACACTAGAATGAAAAAGTTTTTTATTTTGTTTTGTATCATAAAGAGTGATATCTTTCATGTTTTTTTGACATAACATTACATATTCAATTGATTCATAATATCCATAGGAGAGATTTTTATGCGCTAAACTCTCTTCCCAATACTCTTTTTTTGTAAGTTGCTTTTGGATCAGTTGTTCTACTGCCCCTAACCCATCTTTTCTATAAATATCAACAAGATCCAAAGAGAATCCAAACACAAACTGCATACTTACTAAGCTTATTAAAAGAACCTTAATCATTAATCATCCCGTTTTTCCATTTTTTAAGATACGCTATTGTATAATAAAAGCCTTAAATTTGTTACAAAAGAGTGTGGTGTTGAAGTTTCTGATTTCTTTATTGTTTAGTATAAGTTTTTTATTTGGTTCATATGTAAACGAAGATGTTTGGTGGAAAGGGGAGACTCTTCTGACTTTTTTTGAGAAGCATAAGATTCCTCAAGAGCTTTATTTTGATCTCTCATCAACGGACAAAGAGTTGTGTAGTGAGATATATGCAGGTGTTGAGTATCAGATCATGTATGATATAGAAGGAAAGTTACAACAAACTCTTATCCCTATTAGTGATCAAATGCAGATACATATTTTTAAAGATTTGAATCAAAAATTTGTTTTAGACATCATCCCTATTGAATATCAAGAGATAGAGCAAAATATTCAAGTAAGTATTCAAAACTCTCCTTACCAAGATATTATAAAAGCTACAGAAAACAATGCTTTGGCCAATGAATTTTTATTAGCATTTAAAAACTCTGTTGATTTTAGACGCTTACGAAAAAACGATCTAGTAAATATTAAATTTAAGCAAAAGATTCGATCAGGAAAATATTTTGGAGTTCCAGAGATCTTAGCAGCTTCCGTGAAGATGCGACGAAAAACCTATTATATTTTTCAAAACCCTGAGGATAAAAGGTATTATGATGAAAAAGGGAAGAGTCTTACAAGCTTTTTATTAAAAACTCCACTTACGTATAAAAGAATATCGAGTAAATTTACCTATAAAAGATGGCATCCTATTTTAAAAAGATATAGAGCCCATTTGGGGGTTGATTTTGCAGCTCCTACGGGGAGAAAAGTATTTGCAGCAGCCGATGGAAGAATAATCCACAAAGGGAGAAAAGGTGGATATGGAAAGACAGTGATGATCCGTCATAAAAATGGATTAAAAACACTGTATGCACACTTAAGTGCTTATAACAGCAGGATCAAAGTAGGCTCTTGGGTAAAACAAGGAAACTATATAGGGAAAGTAGGAAGTACAGGAAGAAGTACAGGTCCGCATCTTCATTTTGGATTGTATAAAAATGGAAGAGCTGTGGATCCTTTAAAGGTGATTAGTGTTACTAAGACTCAATTAGTGGGAGCAAAAAAGAAACAATTTATGCAAATTGTAAACAATCTTAAAAATGAACTTGACAATAGTGAAAAATATGCTAATATTCCACTAAAACTTCAACAATTTGAATTATCATATAAAATTTAATTGTAATATTGGATAGATCATGGGGCAAGAAAAAAAGCCGACTATAGAAGAGATATTAGCTGATATTGAGAGTTTTCATCCAGCTGATATCGCATCGCGATTAAAAAAACTTCAAAAAAAAGATAAAGAAAAATTTTATAATACACTTCACCAGATCCCAGAGGATTATCTAGGAGAGGTACTTTTAGAACTTCCAGACTCTTTAAGAGAAAAAGCCTATAAAGAGCTTTCAAGTGAGCAGATAACTACAGCATTAGAAGAGCTAGAAACAGATGATGCGACAGATATTATTCAAGATCTTGAAGAGTTAGATGAAGCAAAGGCTCACAATATTTTAACTTCTCTTAATCAAGAGGATCAAGATGATATCAATTGGTTGAAAAAATATGATGAAGAGCATGCTGGTGCATATATGCAGATCGAGCTTTTTAGTGCAAATCAAAATGAAACGATTCAAAGCTCAATAGATAGATTACGACAACTTAAAAGTGATGATGAAGTTGAAAATATCCATCAAGTATTTATAGTAGATGATGATAAAACTCTCCTTGCTTCGATCTCATTAGAAGATTTAATTACCTTGGATTTTACCCGTACCTATGCTGATATTTTAGACTCTGATAAAGAGAAAACCTTTAAGCCTTTTTATGTTTTAGGGGACGATGAAATTGATGAGGTTGTAAAGATGTTTGAAGATTATAACCTCTCTGTTGTAGCGGTGATTGGATATAAAAATAGACTTCTTGGACGGATCACTTCAGATGATATTATGGATGTTATGGAACAAAGTGCAACGGAGCAGATGTATCAATTAGCTGGGGTTGATGAAGACTCAGAACAAGAAGAGGAACTAATCCAAACAGGAAAAAAAAGGGCTTCTTGGCTTTTTATCAATCTACTTACTGCAATTTTAGCTTCTTTGGTGATAGGCCTTTTTGATGATACCCTAAAAGAGTACATTGCTTTAGCTATTTTAATGCCAATAGTGGCCTCTATGGGTGGAAATGCAGGGACTCAAACTTTAGCTGTTATGGTAAGACAGTTAGCTCTTGGTGAGATTGATGAGCAAAATAGCCGTGATGCTATTAAAAAAGAGATAGCACTTTCACTTTTTAATGGGGCAATCTTTGCCTTGCTCTTAGGAATTATTGCTTTTATTTGGTTTCAAAATCCACTCTTAGGTTTTGTGATCGCTTTATCTATGGTGATCACTCTATTTTGTGCAGGCTTTTTTGGAGCGATGATCCCTTTAGTTTTAAAAAAAATGGATATAGATCCAGCAATTGGAAGTACAGTGGTTCTTACAACAGTCACTGATATTATGGGCTTTTTTAGCTTTTTGGCTTTAGCAAAAGGGATATTATAATGGATCAAAAATTTACCTTAGAAACAGTACAACAGGTGATCAATGAAAATGATGGAGTAATGCTTTATTTTAGTGGGGAAAATTGTGGGGTTTGTCATGCTTTAAGACCTAAAGTTGAAGAGCTTTTTACAAAGGAGTTTTCAAAACTCAAACAGCTCTATATCTCAGCAGATCAGTATCAAGAGATCGCAGCATCATTTAATGTTTTTACTATTCCAACAGTGATCGTTTTTTTTGATCAAAAAGAGTTTATTAGACAAAGCAGACATGTCTCTATGGGAGATCTTCAAAGTAAAATAGAAAGACCTTATGATCTTTATTTTAATTGATTAGGAAAAGAGATGTTAAAAAGAATATTATACATTACCATTGCAGTATTTATAGGGTTACAATTTATCCCCTCAGATATAGAAGTATCACAAACCGATCCAAACTTAGAGATCAAAGCACCTGAACCTATTATGGCAGTATTTAAAAGATCATGTTATGATTGTCACTCAAATGGAGTGAATATCCCTTGGTATGGGAATGTTGCTCCAGTGTCACTTATGATAAAAAGACATGTGGATCTAGGACGAGCATGGCTGAATTTTTCTACTTGGGAAAACTATACTCCAAAACAAAAAGATGATAAACTTAAAGGGATATTTCGAACAGTATATGCTGCTATGCCTCCATCGAGTTATATAAGTATGCATAAAGAGACAAAGCTAAGCAAACAAGAGATACAAATGATACGAGATTGGACAGGGAAAGCTCCCTACTAAAAAGGAATGAAATGGAAAAAATAGATTATTTTAAAAACAAATCAAAGACCTATTCAAAAGATAGTAAAAGAGTAAGAAATGTTCAAACAATTGCAAAAGGTATTTTAGAAAAAGTTGAATATAAAGAAGATATGCATCTTATGGATTTTGGAAGTGGTACAGGGCTTTTAACCATAGAGATCGCTCCTTATGTTAAAAAGATCACAGGGATTGATATGTCTCCATCTATGAATGAAACACTTTTAGAAAACAAAGATTTAGTTGATTGTGAGCTAGAAGTGCTAGAACTTGATCTTTCAAAAAGTGATATCGATCATAAATATGATGGGATCATCTCTTCTATGACGTTGCATCATGTGGAGGATATTAAAGAGCTTTTTAAAAAGTTTCATAAGATACTAGATAATGAGGGAACAATCGCTTTATCTGATCTGTATACAGAAGATGGGACTTTTCACTCAGAAAATAAGGGAGTGCATCATCTTGGGTTTGATGAAGAGTTTATCATTGAAGCAGCAAAAGAGGCTGGGTTTAGAGAGCTTCAAATTGAGGAAGTAAGTGTAGCGAAAAAGCCTACAGGAGAGTATCCTATATTTCTTCTTACTGGGAAGAAGTAAGTTTTATAAATGCTTCAACAATAGCTTCTTTTTCTAAGCTTTTAACTTTCTCTTCTAAGCTTTGAGGTGTTTCATCTTTACTTAAAAAAAGTTCTTTTTGCAAGATAAACTCTCCCTCATCATAGTTCTCATTTACATAGTGAAGTGTTACTCCACTTTTTTTCTCTTTATTTTGAATCACCGCTTCATGGACAAAACCTCCATACATCCCAACTCCTCCATATTGAGGCAAAAGTGATGGATGGGAATTGATGATAGTGAAATTATTGGTAAGAAGTGGGGAGAGTTTTTTCATATACCCACTTAAAAAAACAAATTCACATCCTGATTTTTTTAAAAGCTCATATATTTTTTGATCAGGATTTTCATCGGTTTTACTGTTGATAATATATGAATCTATCCCATATTGTGTTGCTTTTTGTAAAATTTGTGCATTGCTATTGTTTGAGATAACTGCAGGAAATTGTAGATGTAATGATCCTTTTTGGGTCGCTTTATAAAGTGCTTCAAATCCAGACCCATTGTATGAAGCAAGTATTCCAATTGATTGCATTGACTCTCTTTTTCTTAAACTAAAAGTGTAACTTTACATTAAATTTATAAAATAAACATTAAGTATACTCAATATATAATAA
>CBETOJ010000006.1:0-15060 GCA_965537725.1 uncultured Campylobacterales bacterium
AATATATTTAAATCAAACAAGCCAGACCACCCTTGGAATGAACAAAATGATTTAGACTTTTTAAAAAGTATAGGTGGATATAAAAAAGATAGAGAAATAGGAGTAGTTGGGCTTACTATTGCAGGACTTTTAATGTTTGGCAATTCAACAGCTATAGAGGAGTATTTCCCTTTTTATGCCCTTGATTATCAAGAAAGACCAAGGGCAAAAACAGAACTTAGGTGGATAGATAGGGTACAAATTGACGGTACTTGGAGCGGGAATAGAATAGTTATAAAAAAACTATTTTCTGATTTGAAAGTTCCTTTTAAACTTGAACTTGACAAAAGGCAAGATGATACACCTGTACATCAATCAATAAGAGAATCTTTTATAAACTCTATTGTTCATGCAGATTATAGTGGTAAAAGTTCTATATTAATTGTAAAAAGACCAGATATGTTTGGCTTTAGAAACCCTGGACTTATGAGAATACCAATCGAAATAGCTGTAAAAGGTGGAGAGAGTGATTGTAGAAATAGAATTTTACAAAAGATGTTTACTCTTATAGGATATAGCGAAAGAGCAGGTTCGGGAATACCAAAAATTTATAGTGGTTGGAATTCTCAAAATTGGACTAAACCCCTTATTTATGAAAAAACTGAAATAGATCAAACTTTAGTAGAGTTAAGAATGATTAATTTACTTGATGATAATGTTATGAGTGAATTAATTGAATTATATGGAGATGAATTAAAAAGCTTATCACAAAATGAAATAACTATACTAGCTACTGCACACCTAGAAGATGGAACAAATCATAAAAGAGTATTAGAATTACTTGATTTACATCCTGCTGATGTATCTAATATACTTAAAAAACTAGTAAATGAGTTATTGTTACTTTCTAATGGAGTAGGTAGGGGGACTATTTATCAAGCTAGGGGTATTAATGATAAAGCTAGGGGTGTTAGCCAAAAAGCTGAGGGTGTTAATGAAAGTGAAGAAGCTTTAAATATTTACTATGATTTAGATGAAATACCACAAAATATTTCGAATAGGATAGCACAAATTTTAGAACCTATTAAGAGTAAACAAAGACTCAAAAAAGAGATAATGCACGAAATAATATTAAGTATTTGCAGTTTAGGGTACTTTTCTCCTGAGCTATTATCTAAGTTAATATCTAAAAGTAAAGATACGATAAAAGATAATTTGAGTGATCTTTCAAATAGTAAAAAGTTGATAAAGCTATATGAATTGCCAAATCACCCAAAACAAGCATATAAAAAGGCTTAATGTGAATACGCAATCAGAAGCAATACTTGAAGTTAACCTATTAAAACAACTTGAACTTCAAGAGTATAAAAGAGTTGTTATAAATAATGATAGTGAATTAGAACAAAACCTAAAATCTCAGCTTGAAAAGCATAATAAAACTACTCTTACAGATAATGAATTTAAAAAGATACTCAACCACTTAAAAAAAGGCTCTATCTTTGAAAAAGCAAAGATATTAAGAGATAAGTTTGTTTTAGTTAAAGATGATGGAACTACTTCATATATAGAGTTTTTAGATAGTGAACATTGGTGCCAAAACCTTTTTCAAGTGACTTCACAAGTAACAGTAAGCGGAATTTATAAAAATAGATATGACGTAACTATTTTAATCAATGGTTTTCCCTTGGTTCAAATTGAACTAAAAAGAAGAGGACTAGAACTAAAAGAAGCTTTCAATCAAACACTTAGATATAAAAGACACTCATATAGTGCTAATAATGCACTTTTTAACTATATACAACTATTTGTAATAAGCAATGGTGTAAATACAAAATATTATGCAAATAGCAAGTTAGAATCTATGAGTTTTAAACAAACATTTTATTGGGCAGATAAAGACAATAAAAATATAACTAACCTTGAAGAGTTCACAGAAGACTTCTTGGAAAGATGCCACATATCTAAAATGATATGTAAGTATATAGTTCTTGCAGAAGTTCCAAAGATACTTATGGTACTTAGACCTTATCAGTTCCATGCAGTTGAAGCGATAATTGATAGAGTATCAAACTCAAATAAAAATGGGTATATCTGGCACACTACTGGAAGTGGAAAAACACTTACTTCATTTAAAACAGCTCAGATACTTATGAAACTTCCAAAGGTACATAAAGTTGTGTTTGTAGTGGATAGAAAAGACTTGGATTATCAAACCACAAAAGAGTTTAATAGTTTTAGTGATGGTTCAGTAGATGGAACAGATAATACAAAAGCATTAGTTAAACAGTTTAGTGATGATACTAAGTTGATCGTTACAACCTTACAAAAACTAAATACAGCAATATCTAAAAAACAGTACTTATCAAAAATGGAACAACTAAAAGATAAACATATAGTATTTATCTTCGATGAGTGTCATAGAAGTCAGTTTGGTGAAACACACTTAGCAATAACTAAATTCTTTAATCAAAATCAAATGATAGGTTTTACAGGAACACCAATATTTGCTGAAAATGCTTCAAATAATGCACTTGGGAAAAGAACCACAAAAGAGTTATTTGATGAATCTTTACATAAGTATGTAATCACAGACGCTATTAATGATGATAATGTACTTAAGTTTTCAGTTGAATATGTAGGAAAGTATAAAGAGAAAAAAGATAGTGCTACAAATATTGATATAGATGTTGAAGCAATAGATACCAAAGAACTTCTTGAGAGTGAAGAGAGACTTGATAAAATAGTAAACTATATCATTGCTAATCATAATAGAAAAACACATAGTAAAGATTTTACAGCTATGATGTGTGTAAGTTCTGTTGATATGTTAATAAAATACTATGAATCTTTTAAATCAAAAGAACACAATCTAAAAATAGCAACAATATTTTCATATAGTGCAAATGAAGAGGACAAAGATGCAACAGGCGAAATAAACTTAGATGAATCAGATGGTGCTAATGTTGATGAAACACATATCAATAAACACAGTCGTGAGAAACTAGATGAATTTATAGAAGACTATAATGAAATGTTTGGTTGTAAATACTCTACAAAAGATTCACAAAGCTTCTATAACTACTACAATGATATATCAAAAAGAGTAAAACAAAAAGAAGTAGATATATTGCTAGTAGTAAATATGTTCTTAACTGGATTTGATAGTAAAACTTTAAATACCCTATATGTAGATAAAAACTTAAAATATCATGGACTTATACAAGCATTTAGTAGAACCAATAGAATTTTAAATGAACAAAAATCACAAGGTAATATTATCTGTTTTAGAAATCTAAAAACTCATACTGATGATGCTATTGCTCTTTTTTCAAATAAGGATGCAAAAGAAATCATACTTATGGAACCATATGAAGACTATGTACAAAAGTTCAATGATAAGTATGATGTTCTTATAACTATAACACCAACAGTAAAAAGTGTAGATGAACTAATTGGAGAAGATAATAAACTTCGATTTGTGCAGGCATTTAGAGATTTAATGAGAGTTAAAAATGTAATTGCTGGATTTAGTGATTTTAAATGGTCTGATGTAAAAATGAGTGAGCAAGAGTTTAATGATTATCTTTCAAAATATCTTGATTTAAAACCTGATGGACAAAAAGGTGATCCTGAAAAAGTATCTATTTTAGAAGATGTGGACTTTGAACTAGAACTTATCCATAAAGATGAAATCAATGTAAATTATATTTTACAACTATTAGCAAGATATAAAGATACAGAAGATGCAGACACTAAACAAAAACAAAAAGATAATATTAGCAATATATTAAATAACAACCCTCAGCTTAGAAGTAAAAGAGAACTTATTGAAAAGTTTATCAATGAAAACCTACTTCAAATTAAAAATAGTGAAGATATAGAAGAAGAGTTTGAAAAGTTTTGGGATGAAGAGAAAGAAAAAGCATTTAATGAACTTTGTGAAGAAGAAAATCTCCAAAGTAATAAAGTAAAAAAAGTTATAGATACTTACCTTTATGATGAAAGAGTTCCCTTAGCAAATGATATTGCACTCACTTTAAAAGTAAAACCAAAAATACTTGAACGTAAGAAGATAGTTCCACGAGTACTAGATAAAATAGTAAATTATGTGGATAAGTTTTATGAGAGATAGATATATAGGCTTAATTTCTAAAAAAGTTTAGGAAAAAACATCAAATGAGTATGGCAAATGTTTAAAAAGAGCTTGGTGAAATTAATCTATCTCGACTAAATGATATAGATTAAACTACTTTTATTTCCTTTTAAAAAGGAAATAAATTTCATATTTTCTCCTAAGAACCTCATTATTTCTTGACTTTTATGTAAAAACAAGCTATTATTCGCGTCCATAATTTGGTTAGAGGAAGTGTTTAGCAAACTGCTTTTCACCAGTCTAATGAGTTCTTTAAAGGAAAAAAATGGAAAAAATTAGATTAAAACTTAAAGCATACGATCACAGAGTTTTAGATCGTTCAGTTGCTTCAATCATTGAAGCTGTTAAGAGAACAGGTGCTGAGTTAATTGGACCAATTCCAATGCCAACTAAAATCAGAAAATACACTGTAATCAAATCACCACACGTTAACAAAGACTCTCGAGAGCAATTTGAGATCAGAGTTCATGCAAGAATGATCGACATCGTATCTGCAACACCAGATACTGTAGATTCATTAATGAAACTAGACCTTGCTCCAGAAGTTGATGTTGAAGTTAGATCAATGGGTCAAGAGTAAGGAGAAAAGATGGAATTTATCGTTGAAAAAATCGGTATGAGTAGAACTGTTACTGTTCCTTCTACACCAGTTACACTTGTAAAAGTTGTTGACACTAAAGTGTGTGAAGTGAATGAAGGTGTAGCGGTTGTTGCATATAGTGATGGAAAAAAATTCAATAAAGCTATTGAAGGTCAACAAAAAAAGTATGATCTTTCAAAAGAGTTTAATAGATTTGCTACTATCAAAGTTGCAAACACAGAAGCAGGTGAGCTTGATACATCAGCTTTAGCTGAGGGGATCACTGTAAAAAGTACTTTTAAAACTAAAGGTAGAGGTTTCTCTGGTGCTGTTAAAAGACATGGTTTTGCTGGTGGTAGAGCTAGTCACGGTCACAGAATGGGAAAAAGAACAGGTTCTATTGGTATGTGTGAATGGCCAGGTAGAGTACAACTAGGTCAAAAAATGCCAGGTCAATATGGACATGTAAATGTTACACATAAAAATGATGTAGTTTCTTTTGACGCATCAACAGGTATTTTAGTACTTAAAGGATCAGTTGCTGGAAGTAACGGAACTTTAGGAAAAGTAAGGATTGCATAATGGCTAAATTAGTAGTATTAAATGAAAAATTTGAAAACGCTTCTGAGATGGAGTTAGGTGAAAAATTTGAAGGTATTAATCAACACAATCTACACCTATATGTAAAATCTTACTTAGCTGGAATTAGAGCAAACACTGCAAGAGTTAAAAATAGAACTGAAGTAAGCGGTGGTGGTAAAAAACCTAAAGCTCAAAAAGGTTCTGGTGCTGCTAGATGGGGTTCTAAAAGATCACCACTATTCGTAGGTGGTGGACAAATTTTTGGACCAACTAAAAGAAACTATGATCAAAAGATCAATAAAAAACAAAAAGGGCTTGCATTAAAATATGCATTAAACGCTCAAGCAGAGAGAAATGCTGTATTTGTTGTTGATTCTGTAAAAGTAGAGTCTGGTAAAACAAAAGACGCTGCTGCAATTTTAGCTAAGCTTAACCAAAGAGATACATTAGTTGTAGTAGAAAACTTTGATGAGAAAACTTATTTAGCTTTCAGAAACATCAAAAATTGTTATGTGATTGAAAAATCAGAATTAAATGCATATTTAGTAGCTGCGTACCATTCGATCTTAATCGAAAAAGCAGTTATCGATAGCTTAGTATAAGAGGTATAAAAATGGCAGATATTACTGATATCAAATCGATTGTTTATACAGAAAAAACTATTGATCTACAAGAAAATGGTGTAATTGTTGTACAAACAAGCACTAGAATGACAAAGACAAGTTTAAAAGAGGTTTTTAAAGAGTACTTTGGTGTTACACCAACAAAAATCAACTCTTTAAGACAAGATGGTAAAGTAAAAAGATTTAGAGGAAGAATCGGTTCTCGACCTGACTTTAAAAAATTCTATGTAACATTACCAGAGGGCGCTGAAATAGCGAACCTATCGGCGTAGGGAGATAAAAGATGGCAATTAAAAAATTTAGACCAATTACACCTGCAAGAAGATTTATGTCTGTTATGGATTCTTCTGATATTACTTCTAAAGCAACAGTGAGATACTTACTTACAAAAGTAAAATCAACTGCTGGTAGAAATAATCACGGTAGAATCACTTCTAGACATAAAGAGGCAGGAGCTAAAAAACTATACAGAATCATTGATTTTAAAAGAAATAAATTAAATGTTCCTGGAACAGTTGCTACTGTTGAGTACGATCCGTACAGAAACTGTAGAATTTGTCTTATTAGCTATGCTGATGGTGATAAAAGATATATCATTCAACCAAGTGGATTAAAAGTAGGTGATACTATTTCTGCTGCTGAGTCTGGACTTGATATTTTACCAGGGAATGCAATGAAACTTTCATCTATCCCAGTTGGTACAATGGTTCATAATATTGAGCTTAAACCAGGTAAAGGTGGACAAATTGCAAGATCTGCTGGTGGATATGCGCAAGTTATGGGTAGAGAGGATAAGTATATTATTCTTAGACTTCCTTCAGGTGAAATGAGAAAAATTCTTGGTACTTGTATGGCAACAGTAGGTATTGTAGGAAATGAAGATTTCTCTAACATGGTTATTGGTAAAGCTGGTAGAACAAGACATATGGGTATTAGACCTCAAACTAGAGGATCTGCAATGAACCCAATCGATCACCCACACGGAGGGGGAGAAGGTAAAACTAACTCTGGTAGACATCCTGTTACTCCTTGGGGTATGCCAACTAAAGGTTATAAAACTAGAAAGAAAAAAGCTAGTGATAAACTAATCATTTCAAAAAGAAAGAAATAAGGGTAGATAATGGCAAGAAGTATTAAAAAAGGTCCATTTGTTGATGCTCACTTAGCGAAAAAAGTAAAAAAAGCTATTGAGAGTGGAGATAAAAAGCCTATTAAAACATGGTCAAGAAGAAGTATGGTTTTACCTGATATGATCGGTCTTACATTTAATGTTCACAATGGAAGAAACTTTGTTCCAGTAATGATCACTGAAAACCATATCGGTTATAAACTTGGTGAATTTGCACCAACAAGAACTTTTAAAGGGCACAAAGGTTCTGTGCAAAGAAAGGTTGGATAATGGGAAAAGCTACATTAAAATTTATTAGACTTTCTCCAATCAAAGCAAGATTAATTGCTAGAGAAGTTCAAGGTATGAACGCAGAAGTTGCTATTGCATCTTTAGAGTTTACTCCAAATAAAGCTGCAGGAATCATCTCTAAAGTTATCGCTTCAGCAGTTGCAAACTCTGGACTAGAGCCAGAAGAAGCAGTTGTATCAAGCTGTAGAGTAGATAAAGGTCCAGTTTTAAAGAGATATACTCCAAGAGCAAGAGGAAGCGCATCTCCTAAACATAAGCCAACAGCACATATCTATGTAGAAGTTAACTCAATTGAGGGAGAGAAGTAATGGGTCAAAAAGTTAATCCAATTGGACTAAGATTAGGGATCAATAAGAACTGGGAAAGCAGATGGTTTCCTAATATTTCAAGAATGCCTGCAAATGTTGCAGAAGATAATAAAATTAGAAAGTTCGTTAAAAAAGAACTTTACTATGCTGGAATTGCGCAAACAATTATTGAAAGAACTACTAAAAAAGTAAGAGTTACAATTGTGGCAGCACGTCCTGGTATTATTATTGGTAAAAAAGGTGCAGATGTTGAGAAACTAAAAAACAACCTTAAAGCACTTGTTGGAAAAGATATTGCTGTTAATATTAAAGAAGAGAGAAAACCATTTCTTTCTGCTCAATTAGCTGCTGAAAATATTGGTCAACAACTTGAAAGAAGGGTTGCATTTAGAAGAGCTATGAAAAGAGTTATGCAAAATGCTATCAAAGCTGGAGCTAAAGGTATCAAAGTTTCTGTTGCTGGAAGACTTGGTGGTGCTGAAATGGCAAGAACTGAGTGGTATTTAGAAGGAAGAGTTCCTTTACATACATTAAGAGCTAGAATCGATTATGGTTTTGCTGAGGGTCATACTACATATGGTTGTATCGGTATTAAAGTTTGGATATTCAAAGGTGAAGTTCTTGCAAAAGGGATTCCTGCTGAGTCTACAAACGATGATAAAAAACCTGCTAAGAGAAAAAGAGCTCCTAAAAAGAGAGGTGAATAATCATGTTAATGCCTAAAAGAACAAAATATAGAAAGCAAATGAAGGGTAGAAATAGAGGGAAATCTCAAAGAGCTAATACTCTTGCATATGGTGAGTTTGGTTTAAAAGCACTTGAACTTAATAGAATTGATGCAAGACAAATCGAAGCTGCCAGAATTGCTATGACTAGAAAAATGAATAGACAAGGTAAAGTTTGGATCATGGTATTCCCACACAAACCTTTAACTAAAAGACCACTTGAAGTGAGAATGGGTAAAGGTAAAGGTCCAATTGAGAAATATGTAATGAACATTAAGCCTGGTAAAATCTGTTTTGAGATTGCTGGAGTTTCTGAAGAACTTGCAAAAGAAGCACTAATGTTAGCACAAAGTAAACTTCCTTTTAAAACAAAAATCGTAAGTAAAGAGGCAGAAAATGAACTATACTGATCTTAATGGAAAAAGTTTAGAAGAATTAAACGAATTATTAAAAGAGAAAAAGGTGTTATTGTTTGAATTAAAATTAAAATTAAGAACAATGCAATTAACAAACACAAGTGAATTAAAAGCTGTGAAAAAAGATATCGCAAGAATCAATACTGCGATCAATGCAGCTTAAGCAAGGGTTAGAAGATGAATGCACATAAAAGAGAAATTCAAGGTGTAGTTGTAAAGAAGTCAGGTGAAAAAACTGCTTCTATCGAAGTAACAAGAAACGTTCTACACCCAAAATACCATAAAACAGTAAAGAGATTCAAAAAATATTTAATTCACGATGAAAAAGGTGAATTAGAAGTTGGTGATACTGTTGTTGCAGTTGAGTGTAGACCACTTTCTAAAACAAAATCTTTTAGATTAAAGAAAATCGTTTCTAAAGGAGTTACAGCATGATTCAAAGTTTTTCAAGACTAAACGTAGCAGATAACACTGGTGCAAAAGAGATCATGTGTATCAAAGTTTTAGGTGGATCTAAAAGAAGATACGCAACTGTTGGTGATGTTATCGTTGCTTCTGTTAAAAAAGCTTTACCAGTTGGTAAGGTTAAAAGAGGAGCAGTTGTAAAGGCTGTTATCGTTAGAACTCATAAAGAGGTTCAAAGAGAAAATGGATCTTTAATTAGATTTGATGATAATGCTGCGGTTATCCTTACTGAAAAAGGTGAACCAATTGGAACAAGAATCTTTGGACCTGTTGCTAGAGAAGTAAGATATGCAGGTTTTATGAAGATCGTATCTTTGGCTCCGGAGGTATTATAATGGCTGTGAAATTTAAAATTAAAAAAGGTGACACTGTAAAAGTTATCGCTGGAGATGACAAAGGAAAAACTGGTCAAGTTTTAGCAGTATTACCACAAGAGGGAAAAGTTTTAGTAGAGGGGTGTAAACTTGCTAAAAAAACTGTAAAACCATCAGAGCAACATAAAGATGGTGGATTTATAAACAAAGAGATGCCAATAGATATCTCTAATGTAGCAAAAGTAGAAGGTGAATAAAATGGCAGCAAGATTATTTGAAAAATATAAAAATGAGATCAAGCCAGTTTTAGAAGGTGAATTTCCACAGAATAAAATGCTTACTGCAAAAGTAGAAAAAGTAACTATTTCTGTTGGTACAGGATTCGCTGCAAAAGATTCTAAATTAATGCAAAATATTAATGATACTATCTCTTTAATTGCTGGACAAAAAGCAGTTACAGTTATTTCAAAAAAATCTGTTGCTGGATTTAAAGTAAGAGAAGGGATGCCTATAGGAGTTAAAGTTACTCTTAGAGGATCTAGAATGTACGAATTTTTAGATAAATTAGTAACTATTGCATTACCAAGAGTAAAAGACTTTAGAGGTCTTAACAGAAATGGTTTTGATGGATCTGGAAACTTTAACTTTGGTCTTGATGAGCAATTAATGTTCCCAGAGGTTGAGTTTGATAACATTATTCAAACACACGGTATGAACATCTCTATCACTACTTCAACAAGTAGTGATGAAGAGTCTTACAGACTTTTAGAGCTTATGGGTGTACCATTTACTAAAGGGAGAGCAGCATAATGGCAAAGAAGTCAATGATCGCAAAACAACAAAGAACACCTAAGTTCTCAAGTAGAGCTTATACAAGATGTTCTGTGTGTGGAAGACCAAAGTCGGTATATAGAGATTTCGGTCTTTGTAGAGTATGTTTAAGAAAGATGGCTAACGAAGGTTTAATCCCTGGAATTAGAAAATCTTCTTGGTAAGAAATAAATAAGGAAAAGCCCATGATGAATGATTTAATCGCAGACGCTTTGACTAGAATTAGAAATGCAGCAATGAGAAAGTTAGATACAACTACTCTTGTACACTCTAATACTGTAGAAGCTGTTTGTAAAGTTTTACAAGAAAAAGAGTATATCTCTGAGTTTAAAGTTGTTGATACAGATCCAAAGAAAAAAACTATTTCTGTTACATTAAAATATGATGATAATGACAATAGTGTTATTAACGAAATAAAAAGAATTTCAAAATCTGGAAGACGTGTTTATAAAAACGCTAGTGAACTAAAAAGTTTTAAAAATGGATATGGAACAATTATTGTTTCTACTAACAAAGGTGTAATTGCTAATGATGAAGCATTTAAAGCTAATGTTGGTGGTGAACTTCTTTGTTCTGTATGGTAGGAAGGAGTAGTAGATGTCAAGAGTTGGAAAAAAACCTATTTCGATTCCAAAAGGGATTGAAGTAACTTTAGATAACGGTGTTGTTACAGTTAAAAAAGGAAATAAAGCGATCGATGTTGATACTCACAATAGAGTTGGAGTTGAAGTAGCTGATAATAACATAGTATTCACACTTAAAGGTGAAGAGTCTCAAGATAGAGCATACTGGGGAACTTATAGAGCACTTACTAATAATGCAGTTATTGGACTAGACCAAGGGTTTGCTAAATCTTTAGAGATCAATGGTGTTGGTTACAGAGCAGCAGTAAAAGGGAAAGTTCTTGAACTTCAACTTGGTTTCTCTCATCCTATTAACTTTGATATTCCAGAGAATATTGAAATTGCTGTTGATAAAAATATTATCAACATCAAAGGAAGTGACAAACAAGAAGTTGGTCAAGTAGCAGCAAAAATTAGAGGATTTAGACCACCTGAGCCATATAAAGGAAAAGGTGTTAAATACACTGACGAGCATATCGTTAGAAAAGCTGGTAAGACAGCGAAGTAGTAGGGGTATAAAATGAGTAGAGCAAAAGATTTATTAAAAAGAGATGCTTTAAGATTACGAAGAAAAAAAAGAGTTAGAGGAAAAATCAGCGGAACAGCTGATAAACCAAGAGTAACTATTTTTAAATCGAATAAATACTTTTATGCACAAGCTATCGACGATATCGCTGGAAAAACTCTAGCTGCTGTTGATAGTAGAGCGATGAAGTTATCTGTAAGTAGAGAAAACGTTGGTAAAGTAGCAGCTGCATTTGCTGAGACTTTAAAATCTAAAAATATCGAAACTGTTGTTTATGATAAAAACGGTTACCTTTATCATGGTGTTGTTGCAGCATTTGCTGACGCATTAAGAGATAACGGTATCAAACTATAAGGGGCAATGATGGCTGTAGAAGTAAATAGAGAAGATTTCGAAGAAGCTATCGTTAAGATAGGAAGAGTTACAAAAGTTGCAAAGGGTGGTAGAAGATTTAGATTTACTGCTTTAGTTGTTGTTGGTGATAAGAATGGAACAGTTGGATTTGGAACAGGTAAAGCAAAAGAGGTTCCAGATGCAATTAAAAAAGCTTTAGATGATGCATTTAAATCACTTGTGAAAGTTAAGCTACATGGTAGTACAATTAACCACGATATTGAGCACAAGTATAATTCAAGCAAGATTTTATTGAAGCCAGCATCAGAGGGTACAGGACTTATCGCAGGGGGTGCTGCTAGACCAGTACTAGAACTTGCAGGTATCACAGATATCATTGCTAAGTCTTTAGGATCAAACAACCCTAATAACCTTGTTCAAGCTACAGTTGAAGCTTTATCAAGAATAAAAGGATAATAGATGTCAATTTTACAAGATTTAAAACCAGCTGAAGGAAGTACTACTAATAGAAAAAGAGTAGGACGTGGTCAAGGTTCTGGTATGGGTAAAACTTCTACTAGAGGAAATAAAGGTCAAAAAGCTAGATCTGGATATAAGATCAAAAGACACTTTGAGGGTGGACAAATGCCACTTCAAAAAAGGGTTCCAAAGATCGGATTTTATTCAAGAGTTGTAAAACCTTACTCTATCAATGTAGATAAAGTAAAAAAAGTTGCAAATCTTGAAGAGATTACTATGGAATCTATCAGATCAGTTTACAAATTATCTAAAGATGTAACAAAAGTAAAACTTATCGGTTCTACTGTAAAAGAGATTGCATCTAAGATAAAAGATGAAAATGTAACAACGACTGGTAAATAAATCTCATGAACAAAGATTTATTAAATAAAATTTTAATCACATTAGGTTTTATTTTAATATACAGAGTATTGGCTTATGTGCCAGTACCTGGTGTTGATTTAACTGTTGTAAAAGAGTTTTTCGACACAAATTCTAATAACACACTTGGTCTTGTGAATATGTTCAGTGGAAACGCCGTAGAAAGATTAAGTATCATCTCCTTAGGTATCATGCCTTATATTACTGCATCAATCATTATGGAACTTTTAGCTGCAACATTCCCTGCTCTTGGAAAAATGAAAAAAGAGAGAGATGGGATGCAAAAATATATGCAGATCATCAGGTACGCAACAATAGGTATTACAGCAGTTCAAGCAATTGGAGTATCTATGGGTCTTAATTCCCTTACAGGAAAAAGTGGACAGAGTGCTATAATGATTGATATGGATACCTTTGTAGCAGTTGCTACGATCTCTATGATAGCAGGTACTGTAATGCTTATGTGGATAGGTGAACAGATCACTCAAAGAGGGATAGGAAATGGTATTTCACTTATTATCTTTGCAGGTATCGTATCAGCAATCCCTAGTGCAATAGGTGGTACGGTTGATCTTGTTAATAATGGTCAAATGAGCTTTTTAACGGTTCTAGCAATTCTTGCTGTTATTATTGCAACAGTAGGTATTATTATCTACATTGAGCTTGCTGAGAGACGGGTTCCTGTTTCATACAGTAGAAAAGTAGTAATGCAAAATCAAAATAAAAAGATTATGAACTATATCCCAATTAAAGTAAATCTTTCAGGGGTTATTCCAGTAATCTTCGCAAGTGCAATTTTAATGTTCCCTGCAACTGTTTTACAAGGAACACAAAATGAGACATTAGTGATGATCTCTGATTATCTTAATCCAAATAGTTATACATATAATGTATTTACTTTTCTTTTTGTCGTATTCTTTGCTTATTTTTATGCATCGATCACTTTTAATGCAAAAGATATTAGTGAAAATTTAAAAAGACAAGGTGGATTTATCCCTGGAATTCGTCCAGGAACTGGAACTGCTGAGTTTTTAAATGAGGTTGCTGGTAGACTTACTTTTTGGGGATCTATCTATTTAGGTTTAGTAGCTACTATTCCTTGGCTTATTGTAAAAGCTATGGGAGTTCCATTTTTCTTTGGTGGTACTGCGGTACTGATCGTTGTTCAAGTTGCGATTGATACTATGAGAAAAATAGAAGCACAACAATATCAAAATAAGTATAACACACTTAGTGCAACTGGTTTTTAGTAAAAATGGCTATACCATTAAGAAAACCAAATGAAATAGAACAACTTCGCGTATCAGCTCAAGCTGTCGCGAAGACTCTTCAATATTTATCACAAAATGTAAAACCTGGAATGACTCTTTTAGATGTAGATAAAATGGGTGAAGCTTATTTAGTAAATCTAGGAGCTCGACCTGCTTTTAAAGGATTGTATGGATTTCCAAATGCTATATGTACATCACTCAATGAAGTGATCATTCATGGAATTCCTACAGATACTGTTTTACAAGAGGGTGATATATTAGGAATTGATATTGGAAGTGAGATAGATGGATGGTATGGTGATGCAGCTATTACTATGCCTATTGGTACGATATCAAAAGAGGATGAAGAGTTAATTGCATGTAGTAAAGATGCACTTTATCACGCTATTGATGTTATAAAACAAGGGATGCGATTTAAAGAGCTGAGTCTTGCGTTAGAAAACTTTATTACAGATCGTGGATATGTTCCACTTATAAAGTTTTGTGGTCATGGGATAGGGCGAGTGGCACATTGTGACCCTGAAGTTCCAAATTATCTTGATGCACCAAGTGCAAAGCAAGGTCCAAAGATCAAAAATGGGATGGTTTTTTGTATAGAGCCTATGATCTGTCAAAAAGATGAAGAGCCTATTATTGATCCACAGGATAAATGGTCGGTTAGAAGTGCAGATGGGCTTAGAACAAGTCATTATGAACATCAAGTTGCAATAGTAAATGGTAAAGCGGAAATATTATCAAAAGTTGATTAAAGGAAATAAAAATGGCTAAAGATGATGTAATTGTCGTTGATGGTAAAGTAATTGAGGTTTTGCCCAATGCAACTTTTAGAGTTGAATTAGATAATGGGCATGTTGTTTTATGTCATATCTCAGGAAAAATGAGAATGCACTATATTAAAATTTTATTAGGTGATCGTGTAACTGTTGAGATCACACCTTATTCTTTAGATAAAGGAAGAATTACACATAGATATAAATAGTTTGATCTATGGTAAAAATACTATTATTAGAA
>CBETOJ010000007.1:0-14963 GCA_965537725.1 uncultured Campylobacterales bacterium
ACCATACAAATTCTTGTATCAAGTACTTACATTAGCTTTAATAGTTAGTTTTATTTATATTGCAAAGAGTTTTTATGAAAAAGATATCAAAGAATATAAAGAACGTATCTATATGCAATTTGCTATAGATACGAATAATAAACTAGATACTTATTTACATAATAAATTTGATCAATTAAGACTTATGGGGAAAAGTTTGTCTTGTAATCAAAATATTAAAGATGCTCTTTTAGAACGAGACAGATCTCAACTTGATATAAACTCCTTATTAAAAAAACTTGACCTTTCACAATATTTAAAAAGCGATTATCTTGCGATTAAAGATAGAAATAGAGAGATTTTTCAGTACCATGGGGATCTTGAAGTTTTGAAAAATGATACTGTTTTTAAAACAGGTTTTAATGCTTCAAAAATAGGGGTTTCATTTTATGATATATCCCCAATCCTCCATTATGGCAAAAATATTGGTAGCATAGTATTTCAATCAAATTTTGACACCCTTGTTAATATGTTAAGAGAAGATGGATTAGATGCTGTGGTGATCCTTAATAAAGAAGATTCTAGAAAGATAGATATAGATCATTCTCGAACAAAAAAATTTATAGATGATTATTATGTAGCCAATAAAAATAGTGATCCTTACCTTTTAAAACTTATTGGACAACAAGGTGTTGGAAACTATTTTAAAGAATGGGAGACTCCCTATAATAGTAGGTTTTCTACAGAATACTTAACAATAAAATATCCCGTAAGTATAGATGATAAACTTATTGCTAACATAATTGTATTTAAAAAGTTTATAGCTATTCGTACTCCATTTGAGCAAAAGATCCTTTTTCAGTATATTGCATATATTATAGCAGTAAGTTTATTTTTTGCTTTTGCTGTATATGCTTTATACGTAAAAAATACAATGAAAAGACTTGATAGGGATAATAAGATCTTAAATCTTGAAAATGATGATTTAAGAGAAAAATCTGATCAGTTAGATTACAATGAAAAAAAACTTGAAAATCTTTTTAATATGCAGCCAAACCTTATGATCATGCATAATGGATATGAGATAACAAGTGCAAATAAAAGATTTATGGGGTTTTTTAATAGATTTGGTGATTTTGATGGATTTAAATCACAACATAGATGTGTAAGTGAATTATTTGAAAAGTTTGATGCTCCAAATTATATTTGGGAGCAGTATATTGAGGGTGAGTTTTGGATCGATTATCTACTTAATAATCCCAAAAGACTATATAAAACAGTGATGTCGATCAATGGAAGTCCACACCATTTTATTATAAAATTCAATGAGTTAACATATGCAAAATATGTAAGTGAGAGATTGATCATTATCGCATTAGTTGATATGACACAAGATCTTCCAAATTATAAATCATTAGAGCAATTAAACCAATAAGGAGAAAAAGATGAAGTTAAAGTTGATATTTACAGTAGTAGTGATGATGAATTGTTATCTATTTGCAAAGTCTGATAGTATGTATTCTGATACTACAAATGAGTTGCTTTCAAAGTTACAGTATTATAATGCAGAGTATGAGGAGGAAACACACTCTTTAAGAATTGTGGATTATTATCAAGATGTAAATAGAAAGATACCTTCAAATCTACAACATAACTTACATGACATCTTAAAGATATTGATTGAGTACAAAGATTATGTAAAAAAAGTTTCTATTATGGGACATGCCTCTTCTGAAAGCTCAAAAGGAAAAACAACTGAAGATAAATATCTTAGGAACCTCTCTATTTCTCAAGAAAGAGCAGACAATGTATTAGAATACGTAAAAGAGCTTTCAAAACGTTTCTCAAAACCAGAACAAAACTGGATCGAAACAAATTTTTTTGCCATTGGGCGATCATCTTCAGAAGTGGTTCAAGATGAAGAGGGTGATGAGATCAAAAGACTTTCAAGAAGAGTTGAGATGGAGATTCAATTACGAACAAGTTATCAAAAGTCAGACGATAAGGTGATAACTCTTGCATCATATGTTCAACAGCTTATGAATAACTATCCAAGTTTAAAAGAAAAGTATTTTTTAATCCAGTCCTTACAAGAAGAATTAAGAAAAAATCAATCTTCATTTTATCCAACACTGGATTTAAACTATAACTATACAAAATATTTTGAATCTGAAGATGATAACTTTGATAACACACAATCAGTAGATCTTACTCTACGTTATAACATTTTTAATGGATTCAAAGATCTTACTCAAAATAATATCGATCAATATAGCATTGAATCAAATAGATACTTAACAGAGCAAATCGAAATAGATCTTATTAAATCTGTAATCGAAGCATATACTTCTATTCAAAAACAAAAAGAGATACTTGATCTTGCATATAGTAACCTAGATAACTATAAGACTTGGGTACAAAAAGAGGATATCAAATTTCAAAGTGGTTTAGTAACTTTAAACAATTATGCAAAAGTTCAAAGTAGATATACTCAACAAAAGATCAATTTAGAAGAGATGAAAATGGCTTATAAAGACAGCATCATTCAATTACAAAAATATATTGACCTTGAAAGTGATGATACAAACTATTTTGAAAAACTTGATCCTAAAAGTGAGTATTTGACAAATAAGATCATCGCTTTTGAAGAGATCTTTACAAAATCACCATCAATTAAAGAGATGGATGCAAATATTCAAATGTATCAAGAGAAAATAGCACAATCTAAAAGTGGATTTTACCCAACTATTGATCTTGTAGGAAAGACAAAATTATCAGATGAAGAGTACACAAATAATATTCCATCTAAAAATAATTTTGAAGAAAGCTCTGTGGCCTTAGAAGCATCATTTAATCTTTACAGAGGTGGAAAAGATAGTGCAGAATATAGACAAAAACTTTCAGATTATAAACAACAATTAGAGAAAAAAGAGGAGATCAAAAGAGATCTAGATTTTAAACTAAGAACTGCGTATCATCAAATGGATCTTGAAAATACAAAAGCATCACTTATTAAAGAGCTTGTTGAAAAAAGAGAAGAATCATATCTTGGAGCTAAATATGATTATAAGTTTGCAAAAATCGATGCAGAAGTATTACTAGATGCAGTAGATAATCTGTATAATGCAAAAAAAAGACAAATAGAAAACACTTATAGTCTTAAAACTATCAAATATAATATTTTAGCTGAGATAGGTGTTTTAAAAAAATATATTTTAAAAGAAGAAAATACTAAGGAATAACATTGGGACAATATAGAAGATATATTCCAGGATCAATTCTTGATGCATTAGTAGTTTTTACCAAACTTCATGGAAAAAGATATAGTAGGGAGGTTTTAAGTGAAGGTCTTCCTATTGAAGAGGGGCAAACTGCACCTAAGCTTTTCTCAGTAAAAGCGAACTCTTCAAGAGCACTTTTTAGTAGAGCAGCTCATAAAGCAGGTTTTAAAACTAAAATAAGCAAAATTGATCTAGAAGATATCAGTAGTTTGATCCTTCCTTGTATAATACTTTTAAAAACTGATGATCCTACAGAGGTAAATGCTTGTATTATTGAATCTTATGATGAACTAAGAGAAAATGCTTATGTGATATTTCCTGAAGCAGGGGAGATTGTTAGTAAAGTTCCTATTGAAGATCTTAAAAAAGAGTATTTTGGGTTAGCATTTTTTCTTAAAAAAGAGTATCGTTTTGAATCGGAAGATTTTAAACTAATAGACAATAAAGATAAACACTGGTTTTGGGATACGATCCATACTATTAACTATATCTATAAAGATGTTCTTTTAGCTTCTTTGGTGATCAACTTATTTATGATCGCCACTCCTATTTTTACCATGAATGTATATGATAGGGTTATTCCCACAGGTGCATTTAATACTCTCTGGATCTTTGCTCTTGGAGTTGTAGTCGTTTATATGATCGATCTAGGTCTTCGCTTTTTACGGACCTATTTGCTTGAGATTGCAGGGAAAAAATCAGATATTATTATGTCTTCAATTATTTTTGAACAGGTAATGGATCTCAAAATTTCTGCCATTCCAAAACCAATTGGATCTTTTGCAAATGTATTAAAAGAGTTTGAATCTTTAAGAAGTTTTATGTCTTCAACGACGATTACTTTATTTATTGATATCCCTTTTGTTTTTATTTTTCTTTTTACAATCTATTTTGTATCAGGTCATTTAGTATGGGTAACAGTTGTTTCAATGTTGATAGTAATAGTATATACGTATAGTATTAAAGATAAGATGTTAGAAAGTGTTAAAGCAACTTCAGGGGCAGCGAGTTTGAAAAATGGTGTTTTAATTGAAGCAATTTCAAACCTTGAAGCTTTAAAATCTTTAAATGCTTTAAGTTTTTATCAATATAAATGGGAAGAGGCAACTGGTGAGATCGCAGAAAAAGGGATTAAAACCAAAACACTTTCTGCTGCAATTGGGACAGTGTCAGGATTTGTTACACAGTTAAATACCGTACTTCTTATTATCTTTGGTGCGTATATGATTGATGCTCAAGAGCTTACTATTGGTGCTTTGATTGCAAGTGTTATCTTATCTGGTAGGGCTCTTGGACCTATGGGGCAAGTTGCTGGTATGATCGCATACTATCAGCATGTACGGTCTGCTTATGATTCGATTGAAAATGTTATGAACCTTGAAGCGGAGCATCCAAGTGATAAGCAGTTTGTTAGACGTCCTGCATTTAAAGGAAATATTGAATTTAGGCATGTAACATTTGGCTATCCTGGGACAGATTTTAAACAATTACTTGATATTAATCTTCGTATAAAAGATGGTGAAAAAGTAGCAATACTAGGAAAAGTGGGAAGTGGAAAAAGTACACTTCAAAAGCTTCTTTTAGGCTTTTATCATCAAGATGAGGGTTCAGTATTAATTGATGGGATCGATGTAAAACAGATAGACCCTGTAGAGATAAGGTCAAACATCTCTTATATGTCACAAGATATTTCACTTTTTTCAGGGACTGCACGAAGTAATATATTACTTAAAAAACATAAAGCAAGTGATGAAGAGTTGTTACGTGCAGCTCAAATTAGTTGTGCAAGTGATTTTATCAATAAGCACCCCCAAGGGTTTGAATTGCCGATCGTAGAAAAAGGGGAAAACCTATCAGGGGGACAAGCGCAAGCCATATCATTAGCAAGAACAGTTATTGATGATAGTGCTTTATTTATTTTAGATGAGCCTACAAAATCTTTTGATAGTGGGACAAGTAAAAGAGTTCTTAATAATTTAAAAGAGGTTTTAGCAAAAAAGACACTTATTTTAATTACCCATACGCCTGCAGACCTTGCGTTGGTTGATCGTATTATTGTTATGGATAGCGGAAAGATTATTATGGATGGTCCAAAACAAGAGGTGTTAGATAAATTAAATGGGAAACGAGCATGATAAGTCAATTAGCCTATGAATATTTACCTTTTTGTGTAGTTGATGAAAATCTTGAAGTGGTGGAGATCAGTAAAGCACTTTCAGATATTTTAGGGTATTCCAATGAGACATTAAAAGGGAAAAGTTTTACAACAATAGTTGAACATAGTTCAGAGACAAAACTTTATAATGGGTGCGAATATGTTAAAAATAATGATGGACAAGAGTGGGGAACTGAGCTTACTTTAACAACTATCAACGCCCAAGAGGTACAAACCCACTCAACCATACACCCAATGATTACCGATGGAGTGCATAGTGGCTTTGTCTTTATCATTAAAGATATCACCAATGAAAAACTCCTTCATAAACTCCAAGTAAAAATGTTCTCAAGAGAAAAAATCGATAAAAGTGCTTTAGGGTTTGTATCTACTACAAGTGCAGCTGTCCTTGATACTGTTTCAAATAAAGTAAGTATGGTAGTTAAGCTTGTTGTTACTTTTATCTTTTTGTTTTTGATCTATTCGGTAAGTTTTAAAATTGATGAACTTGCCCGTGGATCAGGTCAGTTTATTCCAACTTCAAAGGTACAAAGCATACGAAATTATGAAGGGGGAATAGTCTCCCATATTTTAGTATCTGAGGGAGATGTGGTAAAAAAAGGTCAGGTTTTATTAAAGTTTAGTCCCTTATCACATCAAACAAAACTTGAAGAAAATCGTATTAGAATTATGGAGTTGGAGACAAAACTTGCTCGTTTAAAAGCAGAATCTTCAGGTATTCCATTAGATAGAATTTCATGTGAAGGGGAGTGTGATAAAGAGCTTTTAGAACTAGAGAAAAAACTTTTTTTTAGTAATAAAGAGGAGTTAAATCAAAAAGTATTAAAACTTCAAGAACAATTAAAATCTAAAGAGAGTGAACTTATAGATGCTGAGGCAAAATATAAGAATTCACGAAAAAACTATAATAGTTTAGCTGCAGAGTTTAAAGTAAAAAAACAGCTTGAGAAGCAAAAGGTTTTTACGAAATATGAGTTGACAAATCTTGAACGAGAACTTAATGATGCTAGAGTAGCTCAAAATAGTGCAAAAGAGATGATTGTCCAGATCAAAACACAACAAGAAGAGGTTAAAAATAGTATTGAAGAGGTACGATTAAATTTTAGAAACAAAGCCTCTACTCAATATAATGAAGTTGTATCAGAGATATTAAGGTTAAAAGAGACAAAGAAAAATCTTGAAGATGTTATTCAAAGAACTATTGTAAGATCTCCAGTTGGAGGTACAGTAAAAGAATTGTTTGTACATACTATAGGAACTTCGGTAGAGTCTTCAGCTGAATTGATGACTATTGTCCCAGATACTCAAGAGATGTTAGCTGAAGTGAAAATCAAACCTGAAGAGATTGCAAAGTTACATATTGGTCAACCTGTAAAATTAAAAGTTACTGCATTTGATTATTCGATCTATGGAGGTCTTGAAGGAAAGATTGTGAATATTTCTCCAGATACAATCACTGATAAAGATACCAATGAAGACCATTTTTTAATCTATGTAAAGACTGATAAAAATTATCTCTTAGATGATGAAAAATACAAGATCAAAGTTGGTATGACAGTGAGTGCAGATGTTTTAGTTGGTAAAAAAACAATTATGTCATTTTTACTTAAACCTATCCTAAAAACAACCCAAAGAGAGTAGAAGATGATTTACATTGATTCTAATGATAGCTATTTTGAGAAAGTTGAAGGGGAAAGAATAGTTGATGGAAACTATCAAGATACATTTAAAAGTGAGGATATTTTACTTTTAGATATTGATAGATTTGAGAATATCAATAAAGTTGAAGAATACTTTTTAAAGATACCAAAGAGCTTAAAAACAGTTGTTTTTACAAGTGATCCTAGACTTGAATATGGGGCGTATCTCATAAAGATTGGGTGTAAAAGTTATATTAGTAAAGACACAGAATTTCCTGTAGTAAAACATGCACTATTAACAGTTGCTAGTGGAAATGTATGGTTATATCCAGATCTATTAAACTTTATCATTGAAAAGATCGATGTATCTAAAGATGTAAATCAAGATAAAAGCAAAGTGGAGACTTTAACATATAAAGAGCAAGAGGTGGCATATCTTGTTGCAAAAGGGTATTCTAATAAAGAGATAGCTGAGTATTTAGGGGTTCAAGTAGTTACTGTAAAGAAGCATATTAGTAGTATTTTTACAAAACTTGAGCTTAAAGATAGGCTTGCTTTGGCTATATTTATGAAGTCTTTATAAGTTAATATTAGGAACTTATGGTAAAATTTTACAAAATTAAAGGTAAAGAGGTAAAGTATGGGTAGAGCTTTTGAGTATAGAAAAGCAGCAAAAATGAAACGATGGGGAAATATGTCAAGAGTTTTCCCAAAATTAGCAAAAGCAATCACAATGGCAGCAAAAAGTGGAGGGGCTGATCCAGAGCTTAATCCAGCACTTCGAACAGCAATTGCAACAGCAAAATCACAAAATTTACCAAAAGATAATATTGAAGCAGCAATTAAAAGAGCTACTTCTAAAGATGCAGCAGATCTTGCAGAAGTAAACTATGAAGGGAAATGGCAACATGGTGTTCTTATCTTTGTAGAAGCTGCAACTGATAATAATACAAGAACCGTTGCAAATATAAAAAATATTTTTAAAAAAGCTGGTGGAGAGGTTGTTCCTACTGGGTCTTTGGAGTTTATGTTCTCTCGAAAAGCAGTGTTTGAGCTTAAAGTTCCTGAGATGGATATGGAAGAGTTAGAGTTAGAGCTTATTGATGCTGGATTAGAAGAAATAAAGCAAGAGGATGATGAAAATATCTCTATTATAGTAGATTATAAAGATTTTGGGGATATGTCAAAAAAACTTGAAGAATTGGAAATAGAGTATGAAAAAGGCTCATTACAAAGAATTCCAAACTCTCCAGTAGAGATAACAGACGAGCAGATGGAAGAACTTTCAATTCTTTTAGATAAACTTGAAGATGATGAAGATGTACAAACAGTCTATACAAATATAAATTAGGGGAATTTTATGGCTAATAAAAAATATAGACTAGTAACAAGAAGTGATATGGATGGATTAGTATGTGCAGTAATCCTAAAACAATTAGATATGGTAGATGATATAAAATTTGTTCACCCTAAAGATATGCAAGATGGAAAGATAGAGATCACTGAAAATGATATTATCACAAATCTTCCATATGTTCCACAAGCGTATATGGTATTTGATCATCATGAGAGTGAAACTATCAGAAATGAAAAAGCTGATAATCATATTATTGAGCCTGATGCTCCTAGTGCTGCTAGAGTTGTATACAACTATTATGGTGGAAAAGCAAAGTTACCACAAATTAGTGATCTTATGATGATGGCAGTTGATAAAGCTGATGCAGCTCAATTTAGTGTAGATGAGATCTTAAATCCACAAGGTTGGGAACTCCTTAGTTTCCTTATGGATTCACGAACTGGTCTTGGAAGATTTAAAGAGTTTAGAATCTCAAATTACCAATTAATGATGGACTTAATTGATTATTGTATTGATCATACTATTGAAGAGATTATGCAGCTTCCAGATGTGGTAGAGAGAGTTGAACTTTATAATGAGTATGAAGATAGATTTAGAGAACAATTAGAGAGATGTTCTATCATGTATAATAACTTAATCGTACTTGATCTTAGAGATGAAGAGATTATCTATCCAGGAAATAGATTTGTAATGTATGCAGTAAATCCAGAGGTAAATATCTCTATCCATGTTATCTGGGGATTCCAAAAACAAAATACAGTATTTGCTTTAGGAAAATCTATTGTTAATAGAACATCTAAAACAAATATTGGTGAGCTTTGTTTAAAATATGGTGGCGGTGGTCACAAAGCAGCTGGAACTTGTCAAGTGTCTCATGAAGATTCTGAAAGAGTTTTAGAAGAGCTTATTGAAACAATTACAAATGATGGCTAAGCTATAGCCATCTTGATTGCATTGATATAGCTTTTGTTACAAAGAGTATGAGACTTTTTGTAAGCTATATCAAAAGCAGTTCCATGATCTACTGAGGTTCTTAAAATTGGTAGATTTAAAGATACATTGATACTTTCATCAAAATATAGAGCTTTTAGAGGTGCTAAACCTTGATCATGATACATCGCTACAAAGTATCGATATTTTTCCCTTGATGTTTTAGTAAAAGCGATATCTGGTACAAGTGGACCCTCAAAGATATTTTTTTCTAGTTTTTTATTTGCTCTTTTGATCGCTTTTTTTATTTTGATCTCTTCATCACCTAAAACACCATTATCTCCAGCATGGGGATTTAATCCAAGAACCCCAATAGTTTCATTGGTATTTAAAGAGTTTTGTAGATTTAATAAAAAGCTTGTAAGTTTTTTTACTTTTAAAGCTTTAGGAACTTTTTTTAATGGGATATGTTCTGTATAAAGAGCTACAAAAAGCTTTTGGCATCCTAGCATCATAATAGCATCTTCCCCAAACTCATCTCTTAGCATATCTGTATGTCCAACATATTCTATTCCAGCTTTTGCCCAGGCTTCTTTATTGATTGGCAAGGTACAGATCGCATCTACCTTATTCTTTTTTGCTAAGTTGATAGCTGTTAAAAAAGATTGGTATGAAAAAAGACCAGAATCTTTTGAAACAAATCCTGGAGTTATAGAAATTTTTGAGTATTTTCCAAAAAGCTTAAGGTCTTTTGGAATAGGTAAAGAGAGCTTTTTAGAGGCTTGATTTAAAAGTTTTTTATCAATACAATAGATAGGTTGGCAGAGTTTAGAGATCGTACTATGGGATCTAAGAGCGAGCTCTATCCCTATACCATTTGGATCACCTAAACTTATTGCAATTTTTTTCATCTATTTTGTAAACTCTTTCATATCTAGTATCGCTTTATGAAGCCCTGTAAAAACAGACCGTGCAATAATACTTTGACCAATATTCAGCTCCTCTATACTTTTAATATCTGTGATCATATCAATGTTTTGATAATTAAGTCCATGACCAGCAGCTACTTTTAAACCTATCTTTTGAGCAAGTTCCGCTGCTTGGATGATCTGTTCTATTGAATGGTTTAGCTTTTTTTTAAGCTCTTCTCTTGGAAGTTCAAGCTCTTTGATACTATGGTGAGAATTATCAAGTCCCCCATAAAGCATCGCATAGATATTTGCAAATGATCCTGTATGAAGTTCAATCCATTCAGCCCCAATCTCTTTTGAGATATTGATCATATGGATATTTGGATCGATAAAAAGTGATACTTCGATCTCATGCTCATGAAGCTTTTTTATAGTTTTTTGTATCTGAGAAATATTTGAAGAGATATTGAGTCCACCCTCAGTGGTGACCTCTTCTCTATTTTCAGGTACTAGTGTAGCTCTATGGGGCTTTAAATCACATACTATATCGATAATATCATCATTGATACTACATTCAAGGTTTACAGGAAGTGGAGAGAGTGCAATAATATTTTTTGCATCACTATCGTGGATATGACGTCTATCTTCTCTTAAGTGGATCGTGATCTGATCAGCTCCAGCTAGTTTACAAATACCAACAGCATCTATAATATTTGGATCATTTATCTTTCTTGCTTCTCTTAGAACAGCAATGTGGTCTATATTTACCCCTAATAACACATGAAACCCTTTTATTGAAATTATGTGTATTGTATCAAATATAATCTAAATTCAATTCTTTATCAATATAGTAGATTTCAGCATTAAAAATATTCCCACGACTTGATCGTAAGTTTGTAAGTTTAAGTTCATCCCCTTTAAAAAGTCTCTTGATCTGTCTAAAGGTGAGCATTTTATTCATAAACTTCTCCCAAACTATTTGTTCACAAGAGTTACATCTGTAGCCACCTTTAATTTGGGTGACTTCTCCACCACATTGACATAAAAATATAGTAGTAGATTTTGTATTTTCATCAAAAAGAAGTTCCACTTTTTTTTCATTCAGTCTAGCTTTTGTATCAAAAAGGGTATTTGAGTTTGATTTGATACCTTTTAACATAATCGTTTCCCCTCGAAAAAGCTTTTTTACTTCATGCTCTTTAAATTCTCTACGAAAGCTTACTTTCCATACTTGTGAGTTACACTTATTGCATTCATAAAGATGAGAATGAGTAATAACTTCTCCACCACATTTGCATCTACATAAAATATCTTTTTCCATCCTTGATACCTTTTAGTTTTTTGAATCATAACAAAAATAAGAATTTTATTTTAAAATAATGACAAAATGCAATTTTTTTAAAACTCGATTCTTCTTTAAGTCAAATTTTATATATAAAGGGGCACAGTTTATTATCAAAATTCCTAAGTTAGAATTATAGGAGTTTATTTAAACCCTTTTAACGATACTTTAGCTATAATCGCGACAATTAACGATCAAGGATAACATAATATGAGTTTTATTGAAACACGTGGAAACGATGGGATCAAACCTAAAAAAGTTGAATTTTCAGATGCAATCTTAAGTCCAAGCTCCTCTTTTGGTGGGCTTTATGTACCTGAGTCGATTCCAAACTTGGGATTAGATTTTTTAACTGATCATAAAGACAAAAGTTATAAAGAACTGGCATATGATATTTTAAAAGCTTTTAAAATAGATATTGATGATATTACTATCAATGAAGCATTGAGTTTATACGATAAATTTGATGATAGTACCAATCCATCACCAGTAGTAAAGATAAAAGATGACCTTTTTGTAAATGAACAATACCATGGGCCAACACGTGCTTTTAAAGATATGGCACTACAACCTTTTGGGTATATCTTAAGTGCAATTGCTAAAAAACGAAAAGAGAAATATCTTATCTTAGCAGCAACAAGTGGAGATACAGGCCCAGCTGCACTGAATACTTTTAAAAATAAAGAAGGTATCAAAGTAGTATGTCTGTATCCAAATGGTGGAACAAGTGATGTTCAAAAACTTCAAATGGTTACGGAAGATGGAGAAAATCTAAAAGTAATAGGAATAAATGGAAACTTTGATGATGCGCAGAGTGCTTTAAAAGGACTACTAGGAAGTCAAACATTTAAAGATGAATTAATAAAAGATGGGATTAGTCTTAGTGCTGCAAATAGTGTAAATTTTGGAAGAATTATTTTTCAAATTGTGTATCACTTTCAAAGTTATCTTGAACTTTTACGACAAGGTGAGATTGAACTTGGAGAAAAAATTTATATCAATGTTCCAAGTGGTAACTTTGGAAATGTACTTGGAGCTTATTATGCTATGAAGATGGGACTTCCAGTTGAAAAACTTCTTGTTTCATCAAATGAAAATAATATCTTAACACAATGGCTTACTTTAGGGATCTATGATATCAGAGGAAAAGAGCTTAAGCTTACAAAATCTCCTGCAATGGATATCTTAAAATCTTCAAATATAGAAAGAGTGATCTATGATATTTGCGGAGCTTTTAGAACAAAAGAGTTGATGGAATCATTAAATGAAAAAGGGTATTTTGAGCATACTAAAGTGGAACTTGAAGCATTGCAACAATATTTTAGTGCAACATATAGTGATGATGCTTATGGGCTTAAAACAATTAAGAGTTTTGTAGATGAGGGCTATCTAATGGATCCTCATACAGCAACGTGTATCAAAGGGTATGAAGAGCTAAAACAAAAAGATCTTAAAATGGTGATCTATTCCACAGCTGAGTGGACAAAATTCTCTCCTACAGTTTTAAATGCTTTAAATGAAGATACAAAAACATATGCTGATAAAGAAGCCTTAGAAGCTATCTCTAAACAACTTGATCTTACAATTCCTACCCAAATAGATGAGCTATTTGATGCAGAGATCAAACACAATACGATTATTGATGTAAAAGATCTTGAACCTGAGATTATCTCATTTTTAAAATAAACTAAAAAAGGAAACATACCTTGGGTATGTTTTGCTTTTCTTCTTGAAAATCTCTTTACCATATAAGTTTAAAAAGATATAATTTTTTCTAAATAAATAAAAGGTTTTTACCAATGAACTTCAAAAAATGGATCTATTTAGCAATATTTTTAGGAATATTCTATTTTATCTTTATCGCAAATTTTTTTATCACTCTCTCAATAATTATCACGTTAGTAGTAGGGTTTAAACTCTACAAATGGTATGCAATAAAAAAACTAAATAGATTAGTTATCTCAAAGGAGGCTTTTCAACAAAGTGAATTAGGTCTTTTTATCGCTTTAGTAGCTAAAGTAGCAAAAGCTGATGGAAGAGTCCATGAGCTAGAAGCACAACTTATTGGAATGATGTTTGATGATATCTCTAAGATCTTTAATGATAAAGAGAAAGCTAGAGTTATTATGAAAGAGATCTTCAATGAAGAGAAACAAAGAACAGATGATACCAAACAAATTGCAAGAGATCTGAATCTTAAGCTTGGAGCTTCAGTTCTGAAAAAAAGACAGTTTTTTGAGTTTTTAGTACAGCTTGCTTTTATAGATAGTGGAATAAGTTCTGATGAAGATAAGGTTTTAAGAGAGATTATTAGTGAGCTAAATATCTCAACTGCAGAATATGAAGCAATTATCAGTAAATTTGAAAATATGAAAAATGCAAAGCCTGAGTCTATGGGTGCTGCAAAGGCATATGAGATCTTAGGAGTAAAAGAAAGCGATGATATGGATACCATTAAAAAAGCGTATAGAAAGCTTATACGAGAGTATCATCCTGATATTATTAGCTCACAAGATAAAGATGAAAGCTATATAGAAGAAGCAACTGTTAAAACACAAGAGATTAATCAAGCGTATCAGGTGATTAAAGAGTTACGAAAGTAAAAAAAGTTTGATTAAATTATAGCTAATTGAAATTAACTAGCTTTTTTGATACCAATTAAGCTATTAAGAGGTATTTTAAATAATCTATGCAATTCACGAATATTATCAACGGTTAGTTTTCTAGTCCCTTTTAAAACTTTTGAAACAGTCGTTTTATCACCAATAGCAGGAATAAGATCCTTTTGCATCAATCCTTCTTGTTCCATTCTAAACTTTATAGCTTCTATTGGTGAGGGTGCTTCAATAATATAGTGCTCCTCTTCATATTTTTCTATAAGTAATCCTAAAAGTTCTAATTCATTAAATTCATCACTTCCTTCTTGTTCATCCCAGAGTTCTTCTAATCTTTTTATAGCATCTTCATAGTCAGTTTCATTTCTTAATAGTTTTAACTTCATATTATACCTTTTTTACATCAATTTTATTGTACTCTTCATGGGTACCTATAAATCTAATAAATACAAATTTGACTTTATATTGTACTTTTACTATCAATCGATAGTCGTTCCCTTTGATATTAAACACAATTCTGTCATTACCTACAAAAGAAGCAGAAGGATACTTTTTTTTAATATCATGTCCACTTGTCCAATCACTATTTTTCACCTCTTCAAACCAGGCTTCAAGAGAATCTTTACTTGAGAGATATTTAGCTTGTGAATAAAAATCAATAAGTGTTTTTCTTTTGAAAATTTTCATAAGGTATTGTATCTTATAGTTGGCCATTTGTCAACTTTATATTGT
>CBETOJ010000008.1:0-14557 GCA_965537725.1 uncultured Campylobacterales bacterium
CTCTTGCAGAGTCTCTACTAGATGTGTTATTTGCTGGGCTACATTTGAGCTACACTCCAATACATCATCTAAAGAAATTTTTCCATCCATCTTTGACATCTCTTCTAAAAAAGAGCTTCTCATAGCAATAAGGTTTAAAGGGTGTTTCCATTGATGTGCGATCACATCTATCATCTCACCCATAGCCGCTAGCTTTGCATGTTTTTCGATCATTTCATCTTTTACTTGTAACTGTAAAAGCTGTTGATTTACTTTCCCTTCAAGCCTTGACTTATACTCTTTAAGCTCTTTTTTATTGGAGATATTTTTTGATACCTTTGATAATACTTTTAAATAATTATCATTGGTGATAGGTTTTGTTAAAAACCCATCCACATTCAATTCTATCGCACGCGTTAAGTTCTCACTATCCCCGTATGCAGAAAAAACGATAACTGCAATATCTGGATCAATCTCTCTTATCTTTTCAACCATATCAAGACCATTCATTTTTGGCATGATAATATCTGTAATAATAAGATCAAAACTATTTGTATTGTTTTGAAAAACCTCTAACCCCTCTTCTCCATCATATGCCACCTGAATAACATTAAAGAAGTATTGTAAGGTCCCTAATATCTCATTTTGTGTTGTTACGTCATCTTCAATATAAAGAACTTGTAGTCCTTTAGTATGAGCAAGCACGGAGGAGATATTTTTTGGCATATTTAGAGTCCTAAATTATCCAAAACTTTATTTTCCACGTCTCTTAAGCTTACAAATGGTTTTGTCAAATAATCTTCAGCTCCAATTTTATTTGATGTTACAACCTTATCTATAGAAGAGTATGCAGTCATCATGATCACTTTTGTTGATGGACTTACTTTTTTCACTTCATCTAAAACATCTAAACCATTTAGTTCTGGCATCATAATATCTAATAAAATAAGATCATACTTTCCAGTTTTTAATGTCTCTAAAATATTTTTAGGACTTGAAAATGTATCAATCTCAAATTTTTCACTTCTTTTTAAAAATCTCTCCAACATCTCTAAGATATCATGTTCATCATCAATAATTGCAATTTTTTTCATTTTTTCCTCTCTTTTGTTTTTTAATTTTGTTTACAATTTTCTCTTTTTATAGCATTTAAGGTCTTAAATACTTGTCCCGTAGCAACTTCAATTTCATTTCCTATAGTCAGGAGATGATCATTTGAATCATTTGCTGCATTTCTATCAATATATTTTTGAACATTTTGGTGTACTAGTGCATGAGCGTCGTTTAACTCCTTCCAGATTTGTGTTTTTACAAATGGTTTATTTTCTCTTTCTTGTTGTTCTATCCATTTTGCCAAGTTACACTCTTTTTCAGTAGCAACTCTAAAGCTACTTCTTTCATTGAGTTTTTGGAAGTTGCTTGTTTTGAAATGGAGATGATCAAGTTTTAATTTATTTAGACCATATACCATATCTATATCACACACTTGTTTTCTAGCTTCTTCTCTATAAGATGCATGGTTTGCAATACTAATAAGTCTCTCTGAAAGATTAGCGACTTCTTTAGCAAGGGAATCGATCTTCGTAGCATCATTAGCATTTTCTTGTGTATTTTTATCAAGTACATTGATCGCATCATTGATCTGCACGATCCCTTTTATCTGTTCTTCTGAAGCATGAGAAACCACATCGATCATCTTTTTATTATCTTCGATCTTTTCACTTAAGCTATCATATCCTGAGATCATCTCATCACTTACTTTTTTCCCTTCATGGGTCTTTTGTGCAGCTGATTCTACTAAAGCTTTGATCTCATTGGCAGCTTCTGCTGATCTTGCAGCTAGGTTTCTTACCTCTTGAGCAACTACTGCGAACCCTTTTCCTGCCTCTCCAGCTGTTGCAGCTTCAACCGCTGCATTTAAAGATAAGATATTTGTCTGGAATGCTATTTGATCAATTACAGCAATCGCTTCATTAATTGAAGAAACTTGATCATTGATCTCATCCATAGCACCTGCTGTTTTCCCTGCTAACTCATGTCCTAGTTTTGCAGAAGAGATCACCTCATCTGAAAGCCTTGACATACTTTCAACATTTTCTCTACTACTTTGAATATTACTAGAGATCTCTTCAACTGCTGCTGCTGTTTCTTCTAAAGATGCTGCTTGTGCATTTGCTGAAGAGGAAAGTGAACTTGCTGAATTTGAAAGTACCCCAATATTATCTGAAAGTTGCTCACCACTCATCATAATAGTAGCAAGAAGTTCAGAGATATTACTTCCGATAGCTTTTGTTCCAAATACGATTGAACCTATCGTACCACTTACATTTTGTACATCAAAAGTATAATCAAACTTTGCATTACCATATTCTATTAAAGCTTGATCTATCATATCAAACTTTTGTCCTAGATCTTGAATCATAGCATTTACTGAGTTTTTAAGATCATTTGTTGTTCTATTATGAGTCTCTGCTTCTACTGTATATACAAAGAAACCAGCTCTTGCCATCTGAATCGCCTTATCAACCTCTTCAACTACATGTTGATCACTTTTCATAGTTTCTCTTAAACTGTTCATGTATTCATTAAAATGTCTTGCTAACTCTCCAATCTCATCCTTGCTTCTAATCTCTATCTCTTGGTTAGCACTACTATAAGACATAAGTGCAATAACTGATTCTGAAAGTTCACTAATTGGTTCAATGATCACTTTTCGTAAGTTTACAATTGTAGCGATCAATAATACCAATGCCACTGCAAAGATAAGAAATAGTGCTGTATTGATCATCTCTTCAGATTCATCAATTGCAATAGCTACAATATCTAAAGGCCTACCAGCAAGATAGATACCTAGTTTTTTTCCTTGAAAATCTTTTACTTCAGTGTAAGTAAAAAAGTATTTATTTCCCTCAAAGCTTCCATTTTGAAAAAGCTCTTGCATATCAATATTTTGAGCATCATTTAAAAACTCTTTATTGATAAATTTTTGAGAAATTAAATAGTTTTTAAACTTCTGTGTTTCAGTAAACTGTTCAACTTTTTTAACATTTAGATCCATAAGAAGCATAAATCCATCTTTACTCTTATCAAATTTTTTAGCAACTGAATTTAATCCCTGAATAAACTCTAAAGACCCAAGATGACTTCCATCATCACCTTTAATAGGAACTACTGATCGAAGACTAAGTCCAGCTTTTCCAAGCTCCATAGTATTTACAGGTTGTTTTGTTTGATTTACTTGAACAACACTTGCTCTAAATGAACTTAGATCATCCCCAAACTTCTCTGTCTTCCATCCTCTGATAAAAGACTTATTATCTTTTGTATGGATATGTACTTTAATATTTTTAAAAGGTGTAAAATCTTTCATCTCTTTAGAAATAGTACTTAAACTTATAATTCCCAAGTCTCTATTGTTGGCTAGAAGTGCTTTCTTAATTCTCCCATCATTTGCCATAGATACAGCATTTAATATCCCAACAGCCATTTTTTCTTGTATGGCATTTTCAACTTCTTGTTGTAATTGCTCCTTGGTTTGATTAAAAACTTTCTTTTCTGTTTCGATTTTAAAATAATTTAAAACTACAAAACTAAGTATCAACATTACAATAGTAATAATAACACTTACGATGGAAAATTTTTTTTGAATAGTAAGATCTTTCATCATCTTTAGTGCTCCTTTAGTCAGTTTATTAATTCAATTATATAACAATAATGTAAAAATGTGATAAAAAAGTGGTAAATTTTACAAATTATTATTGTAATATTACAAGACACCCCATTATTAGTGTTATGTATATTTAAAATTCCACCCATATGCTCTTCAATAATTAACTTACTCATATATAATCCAAATCCTGTACCTTGATCTTGAAACTTTGTAGTAAAATATGGATCAAAGACCTTATCAAGTATCTCTTCATCTATCTCTTTAATATCATATGTTTTATCGGTTTGATAATAATATCATTTCCCATTAATATCTATTTTTTGTATTCCACTTTTTGCGCTTAATTTATTTGGCATAATATTCGATACGCTATTATTTACATCAAGTAAAGCACTATACTCTAAAAAAACTACTTTCTTTTGATCATTGTAAGAAGTAGGAAGACCTTTTGTAAATATCAAAGGGGTGATCTGCTCTGGAAATATCTTTTGGAAACCTCTAAAAATACCTTTTAGAGGTTTCCTATACTTACAATAATAACAAATGCACCCATAACAGAGGTTTTAATTTTGACTAAAAAATGATTCATGATCTATCCATAAAAGTTAATTTTTCAATTATTTTACATTCTTTTAGATAAAAAAGATATTGTGTACTAGATCTATTGAATAAAACTTTAACGAAATATCTTCATCATTTTAGCAGTAATGTTATCATCTGTGTAGATCTTAGTATATTCTACTCCCCACTCTTTAAAGTTTTTAAAAAGCATTTGATCACTGAGTTTGATATTTTTTATATACTCTTTTATTGAGCCATCACTGATCACTCCATCAAACTGCTGCATATTTGATGGATCTACAAGATTTACACTTCCTAAAGGTAAAGGGGTCTCTTCAAAATGGTCTCTTACAATCACTGCAATTACTTCATTTTTTTTTGCTAGAAGTTTCAGATTTATCTTTTGAAATCCTAAAAAATCTCCTATTAGAAAAATAATAGATTTTTTACGTATCTTTTTAAATAGATCATCTGCCATATACTGATAATCTACACTTTTTCCTAAAGCATCATATGTATATAATCTTTGAGCCATCACCTCAACAGCATGGATATTTTTTGTTTTTTTAGTAAGCATCTCACAGGTTTCATTAGCAATAAAACTACTATAGTTATCCCCTTGAGCTACACTACTATATCCAATAAGAGATGCTATTTGAGTAATGATCTCTTGTTTTGATACCTTTGTACCAAAACTCACACTTCCACCAAGTATTGAGACGATATTTATATCAAGCTCCCTTTGAGCATGAAAAACTTTTACATAGGGTTTTCCTATCTTTGCACTTATAACCCAGTCGATCTTTCTTACATCTTCCCCTGTTTCATATTCACGAAGTTCTACAAAATCATACCCCTCCCCTTTAAATTTGGAAGTATTATTTCCAATTCTTTGGGAAAAGATCAATTTTTTTGTTTTAATTAGTATCTTTTTAAGATTTTTATCCAAACTATTTACCTATGAATAATACGTTTAAACTCATACATAATCTCTTCTTCTCTTTGATTAATGTACCGTAAAAGTGATGTTTCACCTGCTTTTTTCACATGAAGTATCACGACTACTTTATTAAAACTTTCTTGCTCATCTATTCGTAATATCTCACACTGTGCAAAAACTTTCACAAATTTTTTCTCTTTGATCATCTTATTTGGAGCTCCTAGGTCAAACCCTAAGGTAAGATCAAAGCTATCCCCTTTTTTAAGACTAACCTCTTTATTACTTGTGATAAGTTCGGCTGATTTAAAAGAGAGATACTCTACAGAGAATTCCACAAGCTTTTTTTGCATATAGATACTTGCTTTACAGCTTTTATCTGCTTTAAATCTATTATAGTTTTTATCTCTTTGTTTATAGTCTAAAAATCTAGGCTGAGTTAATTTTAAACTCCCATTTTTAAGATTTATCTGTTCAAGAACTGCATAGATATATTTATTCTCTTCTGTCCGTAAAATCACAAAACTCTCGTATTTTGCTGCAATAATTTGAGTCAGTCCAACTTTCACTTCGAAGTAGTCTTCATAGACTGATACTATCTCCCCAAAGTTTTGAACAGAAACCCCTTTATAGCTATTAAAAAACTCAACTAAGGCTTTTTTTTCCATCAAGGTTTCTATAAATTCAAAACAAAACTTTTGAGGAGTTTTTGGCACCACTTTAGGTTCCTCTTTTTTGGCAGGCTCAGCTTTTTTTTCTATTACCTTTTTAGGAGTTTGTAGTGTTTGTTTTTTAGGTGCTTCTACTTCTTTTTTTTCTACTTTTTTAGCCACTGGCTTTTTAATAGGTTCTTTTTTTATTTCTTGTTTAACTACCGTTTTTTTAAGAGTAGGAGTAGTTTTTACGACAGGAGGTTTTTTTATAATTGCAGGAGGTAAAAGTCCAATGAGGATACTAGCAAGATTTTGAAACTGAACAGGCTTTAATAACATCTTAGCCAATCCCATATCTAAAGTCTGTAAAAGCTCATAATCATCACTCTTTTCACTTATTGTAATGATCACAACATCTGATCTTAAAGATTGAATATCATCAATAAATTCTATAGGATCTTTCCCATCAAGATCTAACTCCATAAGCACAACACTTGGTTTATACTTTTGAAACTTTTCAAATCCATCTTCACCATTCATAGCAAGATGTAGCTTTTTAAAGGTTTTTTGAAGATATACTCCAAAACTTTTTTGAAGCTTTTCATCACTTTCAATATACAATATCTCTTTGTCTGCACCTACTTTTTGTAACTCAACTAAACTACTCATTTTATCCCACGCCAATTATTTATATAAAAGGAAGAATAATACAATTTGTATAAAGCTTTCCTTTATCTACGAGTTTAAGCATTTATTAGATAAAATTTTAAAAATAACAAGAAAGGTAATTGCCATGTTTCACGAATATAGAGAAATTGTAACTGAATTAAAAACAACAAATGCTCATTTTAAAAAAATCTTTGAAGAGCATAATGAGCTTCATGATAAAATCGAAAAAGCTGAAGAGGGTGGAGTACACCATATCGACTCAGTAGAGATAGAGAAATTAAAAAAACAAAAGCTAAAACTTAAAGATGAAGCATACGCTATGATCATGGACTACAAACAAAAAAATAGTTAAAACAAACTACAAAAAACTCTCAAGGCTAAGGCAATCCCTTAGCCTTTTTTATTATTAAGTAAGAGTTAGATAAAATATCCCAATTTAATAAAAAGGTACTAAGAACATATGGAAAATCTTTTCGAATCACAAGATATCATCGATATAAATATTGAAGACTCTATAAAAGCCTCATATTTAGATTACTCTATGAGCGTTATTATAGGTCGTGCCTTGCCTGATGCAAGGGATGGACTAAAACCAGTTCATAGAAGAATCCTCTATGCTATGCATGATCTAAATATGAGTTCACGAACCCCTTACAAAAAATCTGCAAGGATCGTAGGAGATGTGATCGGTAAATATCACCCACATGGAGATACATCAGTTTATGACGCCCTTGTTCGTATGGCACAAGATTTTGCTATGAGAATGCCACTTGTTGATGGACAAGGAAACTTTGGATCAGTAGATGGTGATAATGCTGCTGCTATGAGGTATACAGAAGCTAGGATGACACGACTTAGTGAAGACCTTTTAAGAGATATTGATAAAGATACGGTCAACTATGTACCAACATATGATGATACAGGGAAAGAACCATCAGTTCTTCCTACTCGGATGCCAACACTTTTAGTAAATGGTAGTGAAGGTATTGCCGTTGGTATGGCTACAAAAATTCCACCTCATAATCCTACAGAAGTGATGAATGCTTTGGTTCACCTTATCGATAATCCAGGAGCTGATGCAACTGAACTTATGGAGTTTATCCAAGGACCAGACTTTCCAACTGGAGCTACGATCTTTGGAAGACAAGGATTTACTGATGCCTATAAAACAGGTCGTGGAAAAGTTAAAATCAGAGCAAAACACCACACTGAGACTAAAGGAAAAAAAGAGATCATCGTAATTGATGAACTTCCTTACCAAGTAAATAAAGCAAAACTTATTGAGCAGATTGCAAACCTTTCAAAAGATAAGCAAATAGATGGGATCTCTGAGGTAAGAGATGAGTCTGATAGAGAGGGGACAAGAGTTGTCATTGAATTGAAAAAAGATGCTATGAGTGAGATTATTTTAAATAACCTTTATAAGCAAACTCCACTTCAAACAACCTTTGGAATTATCCTTTTAGCTGTTCATAATAAAGAGCCTAGAATATTTACACTCCCTGAGATTTTAAATACCTTTTTAACTCATAGAAAAACTGTAATTATTCGAAGAACTATTTTTGATCTAGAAAAAGCAAAAGCTAGAGCTCATATCTTAGAGGGATTAAAAATTGCTGTTGATAATATTGATGAAGTGGTAAAGATCATTCGAGCAAGTGAAAATGATGCAGATGCAAATGAGAAACTGTGTAGCACGTTTGAGCTTACAGAGATCCAAGCAAAAGCTATTTTAGATATGAGACTAGGTCGACTTACTGGTCTTCAGATTCAAAAGCTTGAAGAGGAGTTAAGAGCACTATTAGAACTTATCGAAGAGTTAGAATCTATTTTAAGATCTGAAGAGAAGTTAAACGCGCTGATCAAAGAAGAGCTTATCGAGACAAAAGAGAAATATGATGAGCCAAGACGAACTGAGATCGAAGATAGTTACGATGATATTGATATCGAAGATCTTATTCCAAATGAGCCTATGGTAGTAACTATCACACATAATGGGTATGTAAAAAGAGTACCAATCAAAGCTTATGAGATGCAAAGACGTGGAGGAAAAGGAAAAGTTGCTGTAACGACTCACGATGATGACTTTATCGAAAGATTCTTTGTATCAAATACTCATGATACTCTTATGTTTGTTACAAATCTTGGACAATTATACTGGTTAAAAGTATACAGAATCCCTGAGGGTGCAAGAACAGCAAAAGGGAAAGCAGTTGTAAATTTAATCGATCTTAAACCTGATGAGAAGATCATGGCTATTATCCCAACTACAGATTTTGAACCAAATAAATCTTTAGCGTTCTTTACTAAAAATGGTATTATTAAAAGAACTGCATTAGATGAGTTTAGTAATATTAGAAGCAATGGGGTTAGAGCGATCGTACTTGATGATGACGATGAGATTGTAACAGCTCAAATTACATTCCCTGAATCACAGTTCTTAATGATCTTTACTGCCTTTGGTCAAGTTATTAGATTTGAGCTTGAAAAAACAAGAACTCAAGGTAGAAGTACTAGAGGGGTTCGAGGTATTAAATTTAAAGCTGAGAATGATTATGTAGTAGACGCAGAAGTGATCGAACATGAACAGCAAGAACTTCTTACAGTAAGTGAGAAAGGTGTTGGGAAACGAACAGAAGTTGAAGCATATAGACTTACAAATAGAGCTGGTTCTGGAGTTGCCTCTATGAAACTTAGTCCTAAGACTGGAAAAACAGTTGTAGGTAATGTGATCGTTGATGAAGATCAAGACCTTATGGCACTTACATCTATTGGTAAGATGATTAGAGTAGATATGCAAACAATTAGAAAAGCTGGTAGAAATACAAGTGGTGTAACAATTGTAAATGTAGACAAAGAAGATAAAGTGGTAAGTATCGCAAAATGTCCTAAAGAGAAAGATGATGAACTAGATATCCAAAATGCTGATGATATGGCTGGGATCGATCTAGAAGAGAGAAACTTACTTGATACAAATGATAATGGAGATGATAAATAATGGGAGCAAAATATAACGTAGCGGTTGTAGGAGCAACAGGAGCTGTTGGTGAAGAACTTTTTAAAGTGATGGAAGAGATGAACTTTCCTGTAGGAGAGCTTCTTCCACTAGCGAGTGCTAATAGTGCAGGATCAAAAATAGAGTTTCAAGGGAAAGAGCATACTGTAGTAGAGCTTACTGATACAGTTTTTAGTGAACATGAAGTGGATATTGCATTTTTTAGTGCAGGTGGAAGTATCTCTGAAAAGTTTGCAAAATATGCCGTTGAAAGTGGTGCTGTGGTAATTGACAATACAAGTCACTTTAGAATGGAAGCAAATGTACCTTTAGTAGTGCCTGAAGTAAACCCTGAAGATATTGAATTATGGAAAGAAACAGGAATTATTGCTAATCCAAACTGTTCAACTATCCAAATGGTACTTGCACTTAAACCACTTGATGATCTATACGGAATCAAAAGAGTTGATGTAAGTACATACCAAGCGACTTCAGGAGCTGGAAAAGCTGGAATGGAAGAGCTTGTTATGCAGATGCAAGACTTTTTTGCTTTTAAGCTTGATGAATCAAAAAAAGAAGCATTTCTTCATCAAATTGCTCTTAATGTAATCCCACAAATTGATGTTCCTCAACCTAATGGATTTACAAAAGAAGAGATGAAAATGGTGAATGAAACTCAAAAAATTATGAAAAAACAGATGGCAATCGCTGCAACTTGTGTAAGAGTTCCAGTACTTAGATCTCATAGTGAAGCGATTACTGTTAGATTTGAAGAGGGTGTTGTAGTAGATATTGATAAAGCAAGAGAAGCAATGAACAACTTTGAAAATGTAGAAGTGATAGATGATATTGAAAATGGAGTTTATCCAATGCCAATCATCTCAACAGATACAGATATCACATATGTTGGAAGAATAAGAAAAGATATCTATGAAGAGAATGTAATTCATATGTTCAATGCAGCAGATCAAGTAAGAGTTGGAGCTGCAACTAATGCAGTAAGAATTGGATTTAAATGGATAGAGTTACAACAAGAGGGTCTTTAAGATGTTAGAACGACTATTTGAAGGAGCAATTTGGAGGAGTAGATTTGTAGTTCTACTTGCCGTTATTTTTGGACTATTAGGAGCTTTTGTACTCTTTATTGTTGCTTCTATGGATATCTGGGGAGTTACAGTTTATACTTATCAAACAATTATAACTCACGCACACCCTGAACATTTTCATGAAGATATAGTTGCAGGGATCATTGGTGCTGTGGATCTATATTTGATAGCTGTTGTTATGTTTATCTTTGCTTTTGGTATCTATGAGCTTTTTATCAGCGAAATAGATGAAGCAGCAGGAGAACAAAGTAGTAAAATCCTTGCTATCCATTCACTTGATCAATTAAAAGATAAGATTGCAAAAGTTATTGTGATGGTTTTAGTAGTAAACTTTTTCCAAAGAGTATTACATACAGAATTTAAAACACCTTTAGAGATGCTATATTTTGCACTTGCAATTGCCGCTCTTGCAATTGGACTATACTTTTTAGGTATGGTTGGAAAAAAAGAGAAAAAAGAAAAACCTGAGGAAATAAAATAATGGGAAAAATATTTGTAGATGCATGTCTTGGAAAAGAGACTCCTTATACTCCAGTATGGATGATGAGACAAGCTGGTCGTTACTTACCTGAATATATGGCTGTAAGAGCTGAAGCAGGAAGTTTTTTAAACCTATGTCATAACCCTGAAAAAGCAGCAGAAGTTACAATCCAACCACTTGATATCGTAGGAGTTGATGCAGCTATTTTATTTAGTGATATTTTAGTGATCCCTGATGAGATGGGAATGGATCTATCTTTTATAAAAGGGGAAGGTCCAAAGTTTGCAGATCCTATTAAAACTGAAGAAGACTTAGATAGACTAATTGGCGGTAGAGAAGCTGCTAGAAAACTTGACTACGTATATGATACTATCAAACTTTTAAGAGAACAACTTGATTCTCGTGGTGATGATAAAGCACTTATAGGTTTTACTGGAGCTCCATGGACACTTGCTACATATATGATCGAAGGGCAAGGAACAAAGACATACAATGTATGTAAAAAAATGATGTACTCTAATCCTGATCTTTTACACAAGATCTTAAGAAAAGTAACAGATGTAGTAAAACTCTATATGGAAAAACAGATCGAATCTGGTATTGATGTAGTACAGATCTTTGATAGCTGGGCAGCAGCAATTGAGCCAAGTAAATACAATGAATTCTCATGGCAATATATGGTTGAAATAGCTGATTATCTAAAATCAAGATATCCAGATATCCCTATTATTATGTTCCCTAAAGGGGTAGCATCATTTATCGAACAAGGTCTAGTCTATGGAAACTTTGATGTATTTGGTGTAGATTGGGGAACTCCTATGGCACTTGCTAAAGCAAAGCTTGGAGATAGATATGTTCTTCAAGGGAATATGGAGCCATGTAGACTCTACTCAAAAGAGAAAACTACAGAGTGTGTAGAAGCACTTCAAAACATTATGGAAGGGAAGCGTCATATCTTTAACCTTGGACATGGAATCTTACCTGACGTTCCAGTAGAAAATGCAATACACTTTGTAAAAGAGTGTCAAAGAGTATCTAAAAAATAATACCTCCTTTTAAAATCTTAATAAAACAACTCTTTGTTTTATTAAGAGAAAGCGAAACGCTATGAATATTTCAAGATCCACAAAGATCACTTTATTATTTCTTTCAATCACAACTATGATGTCAAATGTGGCAGTAGTAACTACTATCCCACATCTAAAAGATATATTTTCAACTGAACCTAATATCGAACTACTCGCTCGTCTTATGCTCACCCTACCCTCATTATCAATAGCACTTTTAGCACCATTTTTAGGACATCTTGTTCATAAAGTAGGGAAAAAAAGATCTGCTTTAACTGCGCTTGTTTTATTTAGCCTCTTTGGAAGTGCTGGAATCTATTTAAATAGTATCGATTCTATTTTAGCATCACGTGCTCTTTTAGGGATCGCTATAGCTACACTTATGATCGTATCTACTTCTTTAGTAGGAGATTATTTTCAAAATGAACAACGACATAAATTTATGGGGCTTCAAAGTGCCTTTGTAGCCTTAGGGGGAGTCTTTTTTGTAGTAGGTGGTGGGATATTAAGTGATCTTAACTGGAGATATCCATTTTCTATCTATCTCGTAGGTCTTATTTTATTTCCTTTTGTTTTACTTTTTTTAAAAGAGAAAAATATCACGGAAGAGCTAACTATCCATGAAGATGTACAAACAAACATATACTTTATCTATATCCTTGCATTTCTTTTTATGGCGATCTTTTTTATCCTCCCTACACAAATCCCATTTTTAATGATGAATGTTTTTAATGCAACTGGCACTTTAACAGGAGCTATTATTAGTGTAGCTTTTATTGCCAACGCAATTGGAGGAATCACTTTTGCTAAGATAAAACGCCTATACTCTTTTAGAGCTATCTATATGATAGGATTATGGATCGTTTCCTTTGGATTTATTTTGATCTCCTTGATTCATCAAGTCTATCTATTCTTTTTCTCAGCTATGCTTTTAGGATTTGGAGCAGGAATTTTAATGACAAATGTCAATGCTTGGATGCTCCATCTAGTAAGTAGCAAAAAAAGAGTCAAAAGCTCAGGTTATCTTACAAGCTCATTTTTCCTAGGACAGTTCTTTTCTCCAATCCTTACAATGCCAGTAGTTCACTACTTTGGAGTACAACACTCATTTATGATCATAGGCTTTATTATTATCTTTATACTTATATTATTTGCACTATATTTTAGGAGTCAAAATGCAAACCACTAAACCAACAATTATTTTTGGACCAGTCCCATCAAGAAGATTTGGGATCAGTTTAGGAGTAGATCTCTCCCCTACTATCAAACAGTGTAACTTTGACTGCTTATATTGTGAGCTAGAAAAAGCAAAAACTGTATCAAAACAAACAGAAGTGATCTCTGTAGATGAAATTATCTCACAACTACAAGTTGCTCTTAAAAAACATAAAAACCTTGATGTAATAACACTTACAGCAAATGGGGAACCAACTCTCTATCCATACCTTGATGAGCTCATAGATGAAATAGATAAAATAAAAGGGAATGTAAAAACACTTATCTTAAGTAATGGTGCAAATATTTATGAAAACTCTATCCAAGATAGCTTAGCAAAACTTGATATTGTAAAACTCTCACTAGACTGTGTGAGTGAAAGCTGCTTTAAAAAACTTGATCGTATGGATAAAAGTGTAGAGTTTAATAAAATAGTTGAAGGGATGAGTGAGTTTAGAAAACTCCATACCAAACAACTGATCACCGAAACTCTCTTTGTAAAGACACTCAACGACAATGAAGAAGAGATCCAAAATATCTATAAAGCCCTTCTTCAAATTAAACCAGATAGAGTAGATATAGGTACCATTGATAGACCACCAGCATATGAAGTAGAAGCAGTGAGTTATAAAACTCTTTTGGATATAGCAAATAGTTTCAAAGGACTTCCTATAACCATTGCCCACAGAAATAAAGATATTAAAAAATTTGACTATGATGAAGAGCAAATATTAAGACTCCTTTTAAGACGCCCTTTAAGTATTGATGATATAGAGACACTTTTTAGTGAAAACTCTAAAAATATCCTTAAAAACCTAGTAAAAAATAAGCAGGTTTTAAGCATTACAAATAATAGTGTAAAATTTTACAAATTTGTGCAAAAAACTATTGACAAATAAATAAATTTTCACTATAATTTCGTCTCTTTAAACAATGTTGCAGATTCCGGCATAGCTCAGCGGTAGAGTAGATGACTGTTAATCATTTGGTCCCTGGTTCGATCCCAGGTGCCGGAGCCACAAATCTAACATTCTTTAAAGATCACTTTTTCACAAGTTCCGGCATAGCTCAGCGGTAGAGTAGATGACTGTTAATCATTTGGTCCCTGGTTCGATCCCAGGTGCCGGAGCCACAAATCTAACATTCTTTAAAGATCACTTTTTCACAAGTTCCGGCATAGCTCAGCGGTAGAGTAGATGACTGTTAATCATTTGGTCCCTGGTT